>CAJXXI010000010.1 GCA_913062615.1 uncultured bacterium
TATTCCGCTCGTGCACGGCGGGGGGAACTACCACCTCGAGACCGGTAGCCCCGCCGGCGTCGGTCACGCCACCGAGCTGATCAGCAACGAGAACCCTGGGCTGACCGAGGCTCAGATTATCCAGTTCTGGAAGGACTACCAGAACCTTGATACCACAATGTACACCCCGTACCCCACGTTTGTAGACAGCACCCAGCACATCGACATGTGGATGATCATGCTCGACGACGACAAGGTCATGGTCTCAGAGTGGGTCAACGAACCGAGCGCATCGTGGGCGATTACCTCAGACAACGCGGCTGCCGATTTCGCTGCCCGCGGATTCCAGGTCTTCCGCGTCCCAGCGGTCCGCTCCGGCGGCACGCACTACACCTTTACCAATGCCGTCATCTGCAATGATCTGGTGCTCGTGCCCTTGTACACCAACGGCTCCGCGTCGCAGTACAACGACGACGCTCTCGCAGTGTGGCAGGCTGCGTACCCAGACAAGACCATCACCCAGATCAACTGCCAAGCCTTGGTCACCTCAGCCGGCGTGATGCACTGCATCGTCAAGCATGTGCCCGCTCCCGCCAATGGTGACGCACCGGGCGTGTACATGACCAGCCAGAACGACGCGCCCGTGATCGATCCGGGCGATCTCATCCAGACCGCGTGGTTGTTTGACTCGCCCGATGGCGTTACGACTGCTGACCTGCTGCTCTCCATCGACGGCGGAGCAACCTTCCCGACCATCGTTGGCGCGGGCTTCGATGCCTCCACAGGCTCGTACTACTGGAACGCGCCCGAC
Source organism: uncultured bacterium (assembly GCA_913062615.1). Taxonomy (GTDB): domain Bacteria; phylum Planctomycetota; class Phycisphaerae; order Phycisphaerales; family UBA1924; genus UBA1924. Next base: position 791 of record CAJXXI010000010.1, read on the forward strand.
ATCGGGACCACCGACGCTCGCCTCCGTCTGGTCATGCGTGACGCTGATGGCAACGAGTCGTCCGACGACTCCGATCTGTCATTCACCATCACCGGGAACGCGTGTATCGCGGACATTACTGGTGACGGGATGCTCAATTTCTTTGATGTCAGCGCATTTCTCAATGCCTTTGGTTCGATGAATCCAATCGCGGACCTGACGGGCGATGGGGCATTTAACTTCTTCGATGTAAGCGCGTTTCTCATTGCGTTCAACGCTGGGTGTCCCTGATCGGCTTTGATTGTTCGTAGGATGTCGAGAACCACCTATCTGTTCAATCGAGATTCGGTATGCACGAGCCGGGTGCCATGTAGGTGTCGTCTTCGACTCCTGCATGTCTTCTCTTCCCTACCCACCTCGCAAAATCTTCTCCATCTTCCGCCCCTTCGCCAGCTCATCAATCATCTTCTCCATCTGCCGACACTTCCGCGTCAACGGCGTCCCAATCTCCTCGATCCGATACCCACACACCACCCCCGTGATCAGCTTCGCCTTTGGATTCATCTTCGCCCGCTTGAAGAACTCTTTGTAGGTCACCTCTTCGTCGATCAGATCCTGAATCTCCTGAGGCTCAAACCCCGTCAACCACCCAATCACCTCGTCAAGTTCTTCCTCCGTCCGCCCGTTCTTCACAAGCCTGTCCAAATAGAGCGGATAGATCTTACCAAAGATCATCCCCGCAACGCGTTTGTCATGTTCTGGTGTAGTCGTCGCCATCGCTGAATCTCCATCAGTTGGTTCTGCCGCATCCAACCCGAGGCTAGAAATCCAGTATACAGGAATATCGCTGAGTACCCCCTCTTTCTTTGAAAATCAGCCATTCGATTCTGCCCGCATGATGATCTACACCCCCCAATCCCGCCCAGCTTCTGGTACCATAGACCCATGCTCAACATCGCCGTGTCAGAAACAGTCCATGCCCCAATCGAGCGAGTCTTCGAGATCGCATCGGATGTCCCCAACTGTGCAAGCTTTATCGAAGGCATCGCGTACATCGAAACCATCACCCAAGCCTCACCATCCGCAGACAACATCGGCCCAGTCGGAGTCGGCTACGCATGGCGAGAGGCCCGAATCATGTTCGGCAAAAAAGCCGTCGAAGAGATGGCCATCACCAAATGGTCCCCGCCCAACAGCTACACCGTAGAAGCCAGATCCCACGGCTCGCACTACCTCACCGAAATAACCTTCGTACAAATCGAAAACCAGAACGACAAACCGACAACGCGCATGACCATGTCATTCGCCGCAACCCCCGAGACGTTCATGGCCAAAGTGATGATGAAGGTCTTCGCATTCATGAGCAAAACCCTTGTCAAATGTATAACCAATGACTTGCGGGACATCAAAGTCGCTGCCGAAGCCGATCAGCCCAACCTCCCCTAATCATGCACCCTGACGCGCCGACCCTGTGCAGCCGTGTCTCTCCCCCCAACCAAACAACCACCCCTGTGCGCTTTTCTCACGCGCTTATACCGCCCCTGTGCGCAAAATCCACGCCCTCCAACACGCCCCCCTTGTGCCACCAATCAGCCATGCGATAATTCCATCATGATCAAAACAGACAACACAGCACAGACAACAGAATCAATCTCCACCATCACCAACGCCCTGATGGAGGACCTCTTCAACCCCTCAATCACCACCCTCGACCTCTGCAACCTCCATGGTCTCTCCCTCCACGAACTCGCAACTGCCCTCGAATCCGAAACCTTCAAACAGGCCGCCGAATCCTTCCAACGCATCAATGCCGCCCGATTATCAATCATCGAACCCGAAGCGGTCGCTCTCGCCACCGCCCGCCTCGCCGACCAGCTCAAAGACCACCCCGAATCCCCAGCCCACGCCGAAACCCAACGCAAAGCCGCCACCAAACTCATATCTCCTCCCCCGGGCCTCCGGGGGAGGTGGCACGCGCAGCGTGACGGAGGGGGTCTTGCTCCGCTCCGATCTACATCCCCCTCCCCCCGATCCTCCCAAAATATTCCAATTCTCAAAGATTCCTCTTTGAAAACAAACAATCCTCCTCTAAACTGTTCTCGAACAGCCGCTAATGTGACGGCTTGCGAATCCGTGGTAGATTCGCACACACACACGGGTCGACTAAGAAAGAACCCTCCAATGAATACGAAACTCATCGCCCTCGGCGCTATTGCCGCGGCCACAACCTTCGCCTCCGCCCAATCCTTCAATGTCGACTTCGGATCACTCGATACCTCACCACCAAACACCTACGCCGCCGTCGGACTCGCCGGCGAATGGAACACCTTCGACAACATGCCCAACTTCCAGCAGTTCCCTCTCCTCGGACTCGACGGCTCACCGATCGCCGCCAACATCAAGAACATCGGATTCGATTTCATCGAACTCCTCTCAATCCCCGGCACCCAAGGTGCCGACGAAGCACTCCTCGACGATTGCTACACCTCACAAAACGACCCCGTCGATGGCTGCATCTTCCTCAACTCAGTCGAACCCGGCGAATACCAAGTCATCATGTACGCCCTCACCCCAGACGACAACATGCTCATCAATCGACTCCGAATCGATCAAAACACCGAAGACCCCGAGTTCGTCGGCGGCTCATGGTCCGGTGCCCACCAAGAAGGCGTCACCTACATGACCCAAACCGCCACCGTAGGACTCGACGGCCGACTCGATATCCACTCCGGACTCTTCGGCGGCAACATCCGCTCAGTCATGAACGGCTTCCAAGTCATCCAAGTTCAGCCCTGCCCAGCAGATCTCAATAACGACGGCGACCTCAACTTCTTCGATGTCTCCGCCTTCCTTGCCGCGTTCGCAGCCCAAGACCCCGCCGCCGATTTCAACGACGACGGCCAGTACAACTTCTTCGATGTCTCCGCCTTCCTCTCCGCCTTCACCATCGGCTGCCCATAAACAACTCACAAAAACTCTCCACTCCTATATTGACAAGCACTTATGGCAGCCTACGCTCTGCCACTATGGAACACGAAACAACATCAAGTCAAGACGGCGCAGACAGGCCAATTCCATGCCATTGCCTGTCCTGCTCCAACTCGTCTCGACCTGTGCGATCGTAACCGGATCGCTCTGCGCGATCCTTGCCTACTTCCGAGGCTCCAAATCCCATCAACAATCCCTCAACGCCCAGGTCTTCCTCAACCTGACCGAGCGCCACGCCTCACTGATTGCCTTCCGCCGTCTCGAAGCCGACCTACGCCTCAATGACCACTGGGGCGGCGATCTCGAAACCGCCGTCGCCATCCGCGAATATTTCGACCTACTCTCCCACGAGTTCGCGCTGGTTGATCTGGGAATCCTCGATCAACGGGTCTGGCAGATCTGGCAGCCCGACATCGCCCGCATCGTCAACACCCAGCTGGTCTCCGAAGTCTGGCAAAGACGAACCCGCCACCTCCACCGCACGAGCCCAGTCTTTGTCGCATATATCGAATCTCAAATCACCCACCAACGCGGGGCCTTCGCCGACGGGCATTCCGGGGGCACAATCAAAATCGCCCCATTGACCGCATAACGCGCATGAAAAAGGGGCACCCATTTCTGGATGCCCCCGTTGAGTGTGGTTTATTCACTTCATGAAATCTTACGGACAGCCAGCGCTGAATGCACCGAGGAATGCCGAGATATCAAAGAAGTCGAGCGTGCCATCGTTGGTGAAGTCAGCAGCCAAGTCGCCGTTGTTGAACGCGGTGAGGAATGCTGAGACATCAAAGAAGTCAAGGGTGCCATCGCCATTGAGGTCGGCAAGACACGAGGTGTCTTCACATGCAAACTCGAGGAGTTCGACTGCATCAACCGCGGCTTCGACCACGGAACCATCACCGGTATCGGAAGCAGTAAAGCGGATCACGAAGAGGTTGTTTGGAGTGAATCCAGCGATCCCGGTGAGCGAGAACTGCTTGGAGTTCCAGCCGCCGGTAACCTCAGGACCACCAGGTCCAACGGTTTCGAGGTTATGCCAAGTTGCTCCGCCGTTGTCGGAAACTTCAACCTCAAAGATGTCGGCCATTGGGGCTCCACCAAACGAGTTGTCGTACCAACGGGCATAGCTGATTGCGGTCATGCCGGTAGCGTCCAAGATTGGCGAGTTGAGGATGGTGCTTCCACCGTCAACATCGGTGTTGGATCCGGCGTTGCCGTTGCCTGTGCTGTAGCACGAGCCCGAACCATCAAAGTCGCTCGGAGCATCGCCACGCGAGCCGTCGCCGGCTGGCACGCCGATTTCCCATTTTCCGCTGGTGCGTCCGGCGACATTGCCGGTGACTACCCACCCGTTGTCTGATTCGAAGTTGTCTTCGAAGATCGCGATCGGTGCACCGAATGCAGCGATGGTCGAGAATGTGCCATCGCCCGGAGCGCCCGCAGGGGAGTTCTGAGCGGTGCCATTGCTTGTCTGCGAAGCGATGTAGTAGGTTACATCAGTGGAGCAATCTGCCGAAGGGAAGGTTGCTTCGAACTCGGTTCCTGAAACCTGAGCCATTGGGTAGGCAACGAAACCTGAACCGGTGTCTGCCATGAGTGTTGGGCTTGACTGATCGACGCTTCCAGCGAGTGGCTCGAAGACGACGGTCATGGTTGTGCCACCATTTGGATCAACCATTTCTGGCTGGCCAGCTGGGTACTGGATATCGATGAGGCTGAGCGCTGGTGCATCCATGTTGTGTGCACCGAACCCTGCGGCGATCTCAGCATAGTGAGGGGTGCCGTTGCCGATGTTTGCATCATCATCGTCGAGGGTGAGCCAGTCGATGGTGATTTGTGGTGTGATCAGATCGCCCGAGTGAACAAGCATCGCGTTCACTGCGAGGAAGTTGAGGATCTCGGTGTAGTCAGAGAAGCCGCTGGCAATCAGTTCGTTGCGAGTATCCCAGACACACCCTGAGATGAGCTGGCCACAGGTGTGGATCGCTTCATTACATGGGTACTGGCGGTTGTTGTCTGCGTTACGCAATGAGCCTGAGCATGAGCCGAAGAATCCGAGCCCAAGGCGAGGATCGTCGAGGATGATGGTGCTCATGACATCGCCCATGCCTTCGCCGTATTGGCCTTGGCCTGAGCCTGCGACGGCTACGAGGTGATGGCCGTACTCATGATGGATAACGGATGACCATGCGGTGTTTGGGTTTGAGGAGCCAGCAACACAGAAGTTGATCGAGCCGCCGTCGTACCAAGCGTTGCCGGGGCAGAGCCCGCCGGACTGGTTGACATTGATTGGGAACTGGCTTTGCGAGATCTGTGGGTATGATGGGTTGGCAGCGACGACGAAGTCACGCACGACGTTTGCTTCGACATAGGCGTTGACCTGTGCACGGAGCGCGTCGGTTGCGTTGGCAGCGTTGAAGACCAGATCGGCGGGTCCCGGAGGGGTGATGACAGTTGATACTGCGGTCGCTGAGTTGACACGGAACCATTGTCCGGTGAGGTTCGAAGTGACGGTAGCAGACCCTGTACCGCCATGTGGAATGGTGAAGTTGCCGTTGATATCGGTGAACGATGAGCTTCCGCCCTGAACGCTTACGCTCAGGTATGGGAGTGGTTGGGAAACTTCTGGGGCACAGTTCATCGAGGCGGGGCCTTCTGAGGCGAGTGCCGAGGCGTTGCCCGAGATATCGATGGTGTGGATGAGGTTTTCCTGATAGAGGATGGTGCCATCGACCGCATCGGTGATGATGAGGTGCTTCTCGAACCCATTGATGGAAACGTGCGAGACATCAGCGAGTGTTGCTACAGCTGAAGGAGCTGAGTCGGTACCCGCAAAGATCATGCGTTCGGTCGCGGTGATCTCGATGATTGCGCCCTTGTGCTCTTGGGCAACGGAGAATGTGATGACATCTTCGTTGACGAGTGTGCGTTGGACCTGTGCATCAGGCTGATAGTTGCTCAGGTCGTGGAGCTCGGCCGATGCGAGGACGAGCGGGTTGCTGTCTTCGTTACGAACGAGGAGTACGAGCTTTGAACGGAATACAGGGATGCCGGCCTTGGTTTGGGTGTAGTAGTGCCCGGTGAACTTGTATGAGTCTGATTCTGGGAGGTACCCGATTGGCTGGGTGTGATGTCCGTCAGCGAATGGGCCTTGAGCGATGAGCTCGTTGGTTGCGACGCCCCAGATTCCTGCGTTCTGAGCGACGAATCGGTCAGCGGAGATCTGTGAGGTTGGGCCGTGGCTGAATGCTTGGCCGTAGACGCGCGAGATGCTGCCGTCGTTGCGGAGAGCAATCGGTGATGCCGGGTTGGCGAGTTGGAAGTTGGAGAGGGACTGCGTGCGGGTCAAGCCGTCGGGCTGACCCGCTGCGTTGACGAGATCAGCGTTGGATGCGGGTGCGAATGCAATCGCAGCGCAAACAACGCTTAGGCAGGTGTAGGAAAATCGCTTGGTGCTCATGGTGTTGGCCTTTCTTTGAAACCTGAGTTTTTATCGCCAATGGCAGATCGGTGTATTCAGCGTTCAAAGAATCGAGTGTTTTTGATCGAAACAGTCGATTCAGATGGTTTGGGTTTGCTGAGTTGTCTGCTATCGGCTCGTGGGTGCCCCGAGTGGGGTCGATTGGTAATTAAGGACAGTAACAATGCGTCCGGGGACACTGTACCGGGAATCTGCGAGTGGTGTCAAGGGGATTATAGGGTTTCTGCTGATTTCTGGGGCAATTTCGATGGTGTGTGTGCAGGTCGATCGCTTGGTATAGGGGTGTAGGCGGCGTTATTATCGGGCGATTATGGGCAGCCTTGGCGGAAGGCTTGGATGAACGCGGTGATATCGAAGAAATCGAAGATTCCATCGTTTGTGAAGTCTGCGATGGGGTCTTGGGTGTTCAAGGCGGTGAGGAAGAGGGAGATATCGAAGAAATCGAGGATGGTGTCGTTGTTGAGGTCGGCGATGCATGGTGGGCAGGTGTGGAAGTCGTAGATGCGGAACCCGCCTTCGTAGACGGTGGTGAATGCGACTTCATCGCGGAGTTGGACTCTGCGGATGGAGGATACGCCTTGGCCTGGTCTTGTCTGGACCCAGTTTGTTTGGATGAGGTTGAATGGGTCTGTGGCGTCGTAGGTGAGGAATCCGCCGGTGCCGTTGGCGAGGTAGAGGGTTGTGGCGTCGAATGTGAACTGGTGGGTGAACCCAGCTACATCGCCTTGGTCTGTTTGTGCGATGACTTGGTTGCGAGCGAGTTCTATAGGGTTTGTCGGGTCGGAGACATCGAAGATGCGGTAGCCCTCGTTGCTTTCTGCGGTGAAGAGGTAGCCTTGGTAGAGTGTGGAGGTCACGATGCCGTTGGTGATGGTTTCGAGCGGCGTGATCGAAGCGATGATGGTTGGGTTGGCGGGGTCTGCAATATCGAGGATTTGAAGATCGAATCGGCCATGGGCGTAGTAGGCGATTTTGTTTGCGTCGTCGATGGTGATATCTGCTGCCCACCCGACGGTGTCTGTTGTAGAGAGGAGATTGGGGTTGGCTGGGTCAGTGATGTCGAAGATGGAGAGCCCTTCGATGCGATCGACGATATAGGCAAGGTTGTTGACGATGTTGACATCGCGTGCGTTTCTACCGATCTCGATGTTGAGGAGGAGTGTTGGGTTGGATGGGTCGGAAAAGTCGACGAGGTTGAGATCGTCCTTTGAGGTAGCGATGTAGGCGATGTTGTCGATGGTATCGATTGAGATGGCGTCTTCTGGGAAGCTGATTGTGCTTAAGAGTGTTGGATTGGTGTGATCGGAGATGTCGAGGAACTCGATTGAGCCGCCATCAGTGCAGATGATCGCGATGTTGTCTTTGAGCGCGATGTCGTTTGCGGGTTGAACTGTGTGGCGTGTTGCGGCAACGGGATTGGGTGTAATTTTGTAGGCTTGGATGGATGTGCTGCTGGTGAGGTATGTGATTCCATCGCGAATGTAAAGCTGATCGAAGTCTTTGTGGGGGTCTACTTCGATATTGGTTACGCTGTAGATGCCATCTGGGAAAGAGGCGTCAGAGATGGAAATTCCGTTTCGGTCTCCGTTGATTGTGTAGAAGAGTGAGCCGATCGCATCGAATGATTCTGGGCCATAGGTATTGATGTTGATATTGTTATCAATCCGTGTGGGCTGGGTAGGGTCTGAGATATCAAAGGCTGCGCTCCCTCCGCCGAATGTGAAGAGGGTGTTTTGGATGAGGTGGAAATATGAGTAGCGGCTTGGGAAGACAAAGGGTGGGCTGATGATGGTTGGATTGAGTGGGTCGGCGAGATCGAGTGCTTGTACTCTGGTGGTGTATCCGACGCCGTCGATAACGGCGAGTATTGCGTCATGGTCTGGAATTACAGTGGCAAATAGTGGTGCATGGGGGTTGGACACATCGATGATCTCGAGATCATCGATGTTGGTGCCGACATACAGGAAGTTGTTGTGGACAATAAAGTAATAGATTACGGCCCCGGATTCGGTGGCGTGTGTTGCGATGTAATGTGGGTTGGCGGGGTCTGAAATATCAACAATGAGGATGGAGTCAAGATCAAAGATGTACAGCGTGTTTTGATGGATGAGGGCACCTTGCCAGGATGAGAGCTGGGGGATGTCAGTTGAGCCGAGGATGGTCGGGTTGGTTGGGTCGGCGATGTCGATGAGGATGATCTGTGGGCCATCGTCGCTTTGGTCATTGACGAGGACATAGGCGGTTGTGCCTTCGAAGTGGGAATGGAATGCGGGAGCGGGGAAGTCGAGCGAGCCGAGGAGTTGTGGGGGTGGGCAGGCGGGGTCCTTTGCATCGGCGAGGGGCGTGAACCAACAGGCGATGGCGAATGCGATGATGTGAATGGTGCGCATGGTGGCGGGGTGCTTTCGGAATGAATGGGAAATGAATATGAATCAGGATATGGATCGGTCTTTTTTATGGGCATCCTTGGCGGAAGGCGTTGATGAGGGCGAGGACATCGAAGAAATCGAAGATGCCGTCGGGTTCAAGATCGGCGAGGGGTGCTTGGTTGTTGAATGCTGTTAGGAAGATGGAGATGTCTTGGAAGTCGAGGATGGTGTCGTTGTTGAGGTCGGCGATGCAGGGGGTGTGGCAGCCGAGGAAGTCGTAGATTCGGAGTCCGCCGTTGAGAGCTGTGGTGTAGGCGAGGTTGTCTCGGAGGGTGACGCGTCTGAAGGATGTGAATGGGTTTCCGTTGTTTCCTGCCTGGTGATTGAGGATGAGATTTGGGTTGAGTGGATCGGAGTTGTTGTAGATTGAGAATCCCGCAGAGCCGTTGGCGAGCATGAGGAGGGAGTCTTGGATAGCGATTTGGTGTCCGAATCCTGGTTCCAGAGGCGTGTCGGTGTTGACTGTTGCGAGTTCGATTGGAGATGCGGGGTTGTTGAAATCCCAGACGCGGTAGCCGGCGGCGTTTTCGGCGGTGTAGAGGAGTCCGTTGTGAACGGTGGCGGCGTCGATGCCGTTGGCGACGGTGTCGAGGGGTGTGATTGATGAGATGATTGTTGGTAGTGTTGGTTCGGTGACATCGATGATTTGGAGATCGAATCGGCCGTGTGGGAGGATGGCGAAGCGTTGTGAGCCATCTTGATGGATGGTGATGTCGCCGGCCCAGCCATCGGTGTTGGTGATGGAGAGGAGTATTGGGTTTGATGGGTCGGTGATGTCGAGGATGTGGAGCCCGTCGATCCGGTCGAGGACATAGGCAATGTTGTCGACGATCTGGACATCTTGGGTCGAGCGTCCTGAGTCGTAGTTGAGGATGAGTGTTGGGTTGTAGGGATCGGTGACATCGATGATGTTGAGCTTGTCTTGATGGGTGGCGAGGTAGGCGATGTTGTCTGCGACATCGATGCCAACTGCAATGTTGGCGGTTGGGAAGGTAGAGATATGGATTGGTGCTTGTGGATTGGTGATATTGAAGATGGTCAATCCGGAATCGTCGGCGATGAATGCGAGGTTGTCAACGAGTTTGATTTCGTTGGCTGCGCCGGGGGTGGTGTGGGATCCGACGGGGTTGGTGTTGAACTCGAACTTGGCGATGTAGCCTTGGGCGTCGGTGACGATGAAGGTGTTGTCGATGAGTTCGATTTGGGTTGGTTGGTTGAGCCCGGGCTGGTCGGTGTAGGTTGCGATTTGGAGCGGGTCGGCGGGGTTTGAGTTGTCGAAGACTTCGATGCCGATGGGCGTGGTGGCGAAGATGATCGAGGCACGGTTGACGAAGTCTGTGGAGCCGGAGGTCTCGAATGAGCCGGTTTCTTGGATGGTTGTGGGGGAGGTGAGCTGGTAGGTGGTGATGATGGGGCCGGATCGGGCGTAGATTTTGGGGAAGTCGAAGATGAGTTGGTCGGCGTCGGTGGAGAAGTCGGTGATGGGGTCGGCGAGTGTGATCGGGTGAGTTGGGTCGGTGATGTCGAGGATGGCGAGATTGTGTGTGTAGGCGGTGTTGCCATCGATGTGCATGATGATGCCGGGGAGTTCGTTGGGGGCGCCGAATCCGATTTCGTACCTTGGTGCTCTTTGGCGTGCGACATTCATGATGAGGACATCGCTCTTGTACATGATGTCGTTGTGGATGAGGAGGTTTGTTTTGTTGCCGAAGGTTGTGTAGCCCCTGATGAACCACGGGTCGGTTGGGTCTTGGATATCCCATATGGAGAGCCCGCCCGAGCTGAGTCGGTAGGGTTCGCCGCTCGTGAGGTAGGCGGTGTTGTCGTTGATGGTGATGTCGTTGAGGGAGTTGAACCCTGGGGTTCTTGAGAGGATCGGGAAGCCGGGCGTTGAGAGATCGATGATGACGAGATCGCGTTGGTTGTCGTCGATGATGTAGGCGAGTGAGCCTTCGATGTGGAGGAAGGTTGGGGCGATGAGTTGGTTGCTTGAGTCGAGGAGGATGGGGTCGTAGCAGGACTTGTCGTGGTCTTGGTCGCCTGCGAGTGAGCGCGATGAGGTCGAGGCGATGGCGATGGCGAACAGGATCGGAACGATCAGCTTGAGATGTGAAAACATAATGGGTTATCCGGTTCTGCCAATAGCGGCACGGGTCATGAATAAAAATAATAACTCTCGGCGGTCGTCGTCGAGCAATGTATAAATTTTGAGCATCAACGCTTGGCGTTGTTCGATGGTCGCTTTGAGGCGGGTGTCTTTGATGTGTTCGATGATGAGGTTGCGGATCTGGGCCTGCTGATCGTCGGTGGGTTGGACGGCGGTGTAGATCGCGTCGGTGGTGTCTCGGTAGCGTTTGAGGGAGGATTCGTAGGCGAGCTGGATGTCTTGCTCGAAGAGTTCGTGGTTGAGGCGGTTCTCGATCGTTTTGTATTCGTCGGAGTCTGGGGCGAGGCTCATGGTCTTTGAATGTGAAGCTGCCAAGCGGAGCCAGTAGTCGTCGAGGATGCGGTGGAACTCGACGCGCTGTTCGTTGGTGAGCATTGTTTCGAGCTCGGGGGCGAGTGGGTTTCTGGGGAGGGTTGGCTCGAAGCGTTGGCGGAGCTGGGCGAGGAGGAGCTTGGCGGTGGGGGCGTCGCCTGAGGTGATGGCGTCGGTGATTTCGCGGACGGTGTCGATTTCGTCGACGAGGTAGGTGGCGAGATCGAAGGTGCGTTTGTTATCGAGTTCGCGGGCGGCGGCGAGGTGGTTTGGGTCGTTGGTGATCAGGGAGAATGCGGCGAGTTCTGGGCGGCCTTCAACTGGGGTGAAGTGACCGGACATGGTTGTTGAGCCGAGGGTGTGTTGGGTCTCGATGGAGACGGTTGGTCCCTTGAGGATGTTGGCGCGATCAAGGTTGGATTGTGTGTCTGGTTTTGTGTCGGGTTGTGCATGTGCTTGCATCGCGATAGCTGCGATGAGGGTGCAGGTATAGAAGCATGCTTTGATCGTGGGGTGTGTCATTGGTTGTATCCTATCAAATGCGGGATTGAGTTGGAAGACGAATTTGATGAGTTGGATCAATTAAGTTGATCTTGGATGGTATTGATTGGGGAATATATCTTTGAGTTATGATCGGCGGGTGAGTGACCAGGCGGCGGCGAGTGATGCGCCGATGGTGTTGGCGACGAGGTCCCATGCGGTGTTGGTGTAGCCTCCGACATTGGTTTGGGGCATGGTGAGGACGGCGAAGAACTCGATGACCTCGTTGAGGGCGCCGAGCCCGATGCCCATCAGTGCGGCGATAATGGCGAGTGAGACGGATTTTCGGGCGTTGAGCAGGGCGCGGAGTGCTTCGTAGCAGGCGAGGGTGGCGCTGAAGAAGCCGAAGGCGTGGATGAGCTGGTCGTAGCGGGGGAGGTTTGGGAAGTAGCGGAGCGAGTAGAGGACGGCGGCGGTTGGTTGGTCGTCTGAGTTCGTTGCTGCTCTGAATGTGTCGGTGAACTGTGGGTTGATGGGGATGGTGCCTCCGAGCATGTGGAGGAGTCCCCAGGTGGCGAGGAGCCAGAGGACGGTGGGGGAGAATCGGATTCGGAGGTGCAGGAAGAGGGTTGTTGTGATGAAAACCACCATGACGAGGGCGTACATCAGGAACTCGGTATTGCCTTGTCGGAAGGCGAGGACTGAGAGGATCAGCATGTAGAGGATGACAAAGGTGGTGAGGGTTGGGGACGGATTCTTCGATTGGCGGTGATGAGCGGGCATAGCAGAGTGTACACGAAAAGGAAATGGGTGGGTTGTTTTCCTATGATATGGTTATGAGCAAAGAACACAATGATCCGGTGACAGTTGGTCGGTACACAACCGAGTTTGAAGCGATGTTGACCAAGAACATGCTTGTGGAGGCGGGGATCCCGGCGCAGGTTGTTGGTGCGATGACGGCCGGGTTCCGGGCGGAGACCCCGGGGGTTGTGAAGGTTTTGGTGCCGGGCGACTTTGAGGAGCAGGCGTTGGTGCTTTTGATTGAGTACACCAATGAGGCTGAGGACGCCAAGGATGCGCGTGAAGAGGATGCGGGCGAAGAGGACTGATTTTCGGACTCTTTGCGTGCTTGCCTGGGTTTGCCAATGGGTATAGACGGGTGATTGCTTGTTGGGATTGGGTCAAAGGATTGATTTTGGCTCGGCTTGTGCGCTGTATAGATGATAGTTGGGGTATGGACGCTTGGGCAGAGCTTGTGAAGTCGATGAATGATGCGATCGAGGATCGCAGTCATGCTATCAACTTGGGGTATGCTGCGGGTTTGGTTTTGCTTGTTTGGGTGCACTGGCGGGTCGCCAAGTTTGTTTTGCGTCAGTTCGAGCGGGCGCAGGCAGACAACTAGTTTATAAAATCAAATAATTGCAACACAATTCGTTTCTTTGCGGATGTATGGGTGCGACTTTATGATAAAGTTGTTTTTTCGCGTGTCTGGAAATGGAGATTTGCAATGAAAAATATGATTCGAGAAACCCGTCGTGGATTTAGTTTGGTCGAGGGGTTGGCGGTTGTGCTGGTGCTTTCGATGATTGGGATGAGCATGGGGCCGAGCTTGCAGGAGATGCGATCGCGGGCGATGGGGATTGCGAGTGTTGCGAATATGCAAGAGATCGGTGTTGGCGCGGCGATGTATGCCGGTGCGAATGATGGGCGGATGTTTAGTTATTCGTGGAGAGCCGGTGAAACATATACAATGCCAGACGGAAGAGAATGGACAATGAGTGATGATTCCGCGGCCGCAACTCGCCAGAATACAGAAATTCTCATGCGAAGAACTGGGCGAGTTTCAGGTGAGTTTAAGATTAAGAACGCAACAGGCAGACTCCCGCACAGAAGATTCACTCATCTTGTGCTCAACGATTTTCTCAATATCCCACTCGAAGACACAACCCACATCGATCCGGCAGACACCAACCAACTCTTCTGGCATGCGAATCCATTAGACAATCGAATAGGGAGCACCGTTCCCTACGCCAATGGAGATGTGCCGGCTGGGTATGAGACAGATTCGACATGGCCAATACACAGTATTCGCCAACGATGGGCCTTTGCTTCAAGCTATCAAAATGTCCCCTCAGCTTGGCAGCCAGACACTCCAAACCCGCGGTGGCTACCGATTGAGTCAACACCTCACCTTTTTTCAGGCGGTATAAATAGTGGGCTGGCTGATGGTCGGAACATGAATCAACTGATGTTCCCCGCACATAAGGTTTGGATGTTTGAAGAGTTTGATCGTGAGGCTGAAGGGTCGCCGTACTTTGGGTATGACCATGCGCGATCTGCGAAGCTGATGTTTGATGGGGCCGTCAATGTGTGGGCTTCGGGTGATGCGTATCCGTCGGTGATCCCGGAGTTTGGGTTCCCGTATGAAGTGTGGGAGCAGCGGTATGTGCCATTGGATACTTTCCCGGTGCCGTTGGGTGGGTTGGGTGATGACACGGAGTTGAATCAGCGGTTTCGGTGGACCTATAGAGGGCTGTTGGGTGTTGATTATGGACCTGGTGATCCGGACGGGCGATGACGGGTTCGATTGGTTGAAAAACAGGCGAGTTTGGTCTCGGCGCGCTATGATGGTGCACCGGGACTTTTTTCCTACTAGGAGTAGTACAGATGAAATCGATCGTAGCTGGTGTATTGGTATTGACGTGTCTTGTAATCGCGGCGTTTGCGGTTCAGCCGGACGATGCAGCGAATAAGGTGAAGGATGCGACGGCGACGACCAAGGTGGTTGCGGCCGATCCAGAGAAGACGAAGGTTGAGAATGAGGAGAAGCTTGTGTATTTTCAGATGACCACCTCGCTTGGCGAGCTTTACTTAGAGTTGAATAATGAGAAGGCCCCGATTTCGACGGCGAACTTCTTGTCGTATGTTGAAGACGGATACTACGACGGCACGATCTTCCATCGTGTCATGTCCGGGTTTATGATCCAGGGCGGCGGGTTCGATGTTGACATGAACAAGAAAGATACCAAGCCTGGGATCGAGAACGAATGGACCAATGGGCTGAGCAATGTGAAGGGTTCGATTGCGATGGCTCGTTTGGGCAATCAGGCGAACTCGGGGACATCGCAGTTCTTTATCAATGTGACTGACAATGGGTTCTTGGATCAGCCTCGCGATGGTTCGGGGTATGCGGTCTTTGGTCGCATTGCCAAGGGCATGGATGTGGTTGATAAGATCCGTGCGGTTGCGGTGGGCACCAAGAGGGGCATGGCGAATGTGCCTGTTGAGCCGGTAGTTATTGAGAAGGTTGTGTTGCTTGATGCTGAGCAGGCTGAGGAGCTTGGCTTGGTAGCTGCTGACGACTAAAGGTTTCGTTCGCGCAGGCTACAGCATTCAATAGCATGCTTCAACATGCAATAGAGTGATTTTTGACCCGTTGTCTCGAAGACAGCGGGTTTTTTTTCTGGATTGAATTAGGAGGGGAATTCGCAGGAAAAGTGGGGAGTTGTGACAGAGAAGGTCCGAGAACGCGTCCGATTATGAGGGATATGAGCAGGGGGGATGAAACTCAAGGGGCAGGAAGCCGAAAGACGAAGTGGGTCTGGTGACGATAGATAGATAGCGAAAGATAGATATGAGGACACGAATGAAGATGAGAAGTACAGATATCCAGATCAGCCCAGACGATCGTTCGGGCGAGAGCCAAGATGAGCCAACGGGCATTATTCCGTTTGCCGATGAGCCGATGCGTGTGATCGCGACTGAATACCAATCGGGAGCCTTGGTGCACGCTGATGATCTTGGCGAGTCTGCGGTTGATGAGTTTGGAACCCTTGAGTTGGTGGGCAAACGCCAATCGGTCGTTGATCGTGATTTGGGATTGGAAAACGGAGATACAAGCGCCAAGCGTGGCGGGTATTCTTGCCCTTGTTGTGGCGATGGTGCACGGCGTGTGATGCGTGTACGAGTTCTGACGCACCCGCGATGGGTCGCGGTGTGTGCGGTGTGTGCTGCATCGATGCTGGCGAAGATTCCGGGGACGATTGTTGGGGGGATGGTTCGTCCATCGCGTCGGAGAAGGTCGGTGCGTTTGCAGGCTGCGGGCGTGAGCCGAGCTGAGGGGCAGCCTGGGTTTCGAGGTCGGCGAGAGACGCGGTATCGTCGGGCGGGGTGAATGGATTGAATAAGTGATTGATGAACCGATGCTTTGGGCGTCGGTTTTTTTATTGGGGACAGTTTACGGGTGCCCTGCTTACGCGCAGCTTAAGCAGGATCTTCAATTGCCGAGAGGTTCCGATCCTGCTTAAACCCGATGTAGACATCGGGCGTAAGCAGGGCACCCGGCGGTGTGAACTGGGTCGGTGCTTGGGTGCCTTCCGTCGAGGGCATGAGCCTTGGGCTATCTGCCGGGTGCCCTCTAGGAACAACTCATTCGTCAGGTAAGCTTACTCTCTTTCTGGGTGCCATGGAGGTGGCGTCTTCGGCTCGTGCGTGTCTTTGGTATATGGTTGCAGTCAAGGTCGTGGGGGAGTTATAGGCAGCGTCTCTACGCACCGGGGATATTATTATGGAACCAGCCGACCTTGTAATGCGTATTGGGTATCACTCACAGAGGGGTATCCAATGGGCATTATGAAAACCAAGAGTCTTACTTTCGCCATCCTCGTGCTCGCGAGCGGCTTGCTCTCCAGCTCATCGTTTGCTCAGTTTATTGAAATCCGTGCGAGCGTTCACAGTTCACGAGACATGTATCGGCACGGTTCGTTTTCGCTGATCTTTGACACTCAATCTCCACCGGTTGTTCAATCTGACGGCTCACTCTTCTTTCCCGCTGTGGCAGGAACGGTATTTACAAGTACGAACTTTGCTCAGAGTGGAGTTCCGTTCTCCGTTGCCCACCCAAGGAGAGCGGGGCATGAGCGAATGGAAGTAACTCAACTCTACGAAATGAGCGGAATTACTATAACTTCTGGCGATATATATATTCATGCTACCAAAGATGTTGATCGCGAGGGCTATTTTTTTCCTATTCGGACACCACGCGTATCTCTCTACTTTACAGGCATTAGTTCTATACCTGCACTCAACACTGCGATCACATCATTGCCTGATGACCCGGAAGATTACAAGTTTGTCCTCCGGGAAGACACGGCTATTGATGGCATTGTCGAAAACGCTCGTACCGCCGCGTATTATAGTTCGAAGTACGAAGAAGGCGGTCTCTTTTACACTGTTGGGTATGTCACCGATCCCGCAGCCACCCCTTGCTCGCAGGCGGATATCTCCGAGGATGGCACGCTCAATGCATGGGATGCAACGCTCTTCAGCCTTGCGTTCCTCTTTCAACGCCCGATCGCGGATATCAATGGTGATGGGGCGGTTGATCTGAGTGACCTGAGCGATTTCATTCATCTGTTTACACAAGGGTGTGATGAAGGCTGAGTCTGGGTACTTGCTTTATCAATGAACAATGCGCATAAAGAAACCCGGCTGGTGGTGGGTCAGCCGGGCTTGTGGAGTGAACTTGGTCGGTGCTTGGGTGCCTTCCGTCGAGGGCATGAGCCTTGGGTTTTCTGCGTCCTTGCAGAGACCCGCCTTCCTTGGTGGTTCAAGGGGGCGAAATCACCCCTCACCAGCATGGACCGAGTTCAAATTGTCTTGGCCGATCGAATGGTGGTTCGATCAGACCTTGGTGGGTCGAGTTGATTCCCGTCTTTGGGTTTCGGTTTCGACTTGCTTGGTGCGGCCTTGGGCATCCCTTCCGGGAGTACACAAGAGGCGCGTGTTTTGTGTGGGCTCGTTTATGAGGGATTCCTCTTGGCGAGCTTGGAAGCGAGATCGGACATCTTGGAGAGTCGATCGTTGAACTGATTCTGCCATTCGTCCCGGGCACGAATTTCGAGACGATCGCCGGCTCCGAGGACAATCACTTCCTTGGGTAAGCCCAGCGATTCGACCTGCCATTTGGGCAAGCGGATGCGGTTGTTGGCATCGATGTCCACTTGCTCGGTCACTGAGTGGAGAATCACATCGAGCTCGGCCTGGTCCTCGTCGGGGGTCAGGCTCGGGTCTCGTCGACCCGCGGTGAAGAGTTCGTTGTGCATCTTCTCGGTGTAGAGGCGAAGCGAGTTGGTTTGTGGCCAGGGGATGCAGAACCAGGTCGTTCCATCCGATTCGGGATTCGTGCGATTGCGGAACTTCGCAGGCACGGCGAGACGCTGTTTGGCATCGATCGTCGCTTCGGCTTGTCCGGTGAATGGCACGGCTTGTTTCCCCAATGGTGTTCATTGGTGGGATTATCGCCCACTTTGCCCCACAACGCAAGCCGGTTGACCCATTCTTTGAGAGATTGGGGATGGGATGTGGATAGTTGGAGATGTTATCTTCCATGCCAGATTTGACTATCGGGGCGATAGGTATGTTTGGGACAAGAACTTAGGCGTTGGTGCGCAAGGTATGCGCGATGAATGTGAAGAATGAGAAGGATTCCGAAGTGGGTAAAAAATTGCGTCGATAGATGTTGAGACTCATCATATTGGACACTTTGGTGGTCAGATCGTGATTTAAGCGAAGGTCAGATTTTGAGTTTGAGGGGTTTTTAAGCGAACGATGTCAGATCAGGCGAACCATATTGTGCATGATGCCTTTGGGATGCTGCCCAATGGGTTGTATTTGATGACGGCTGCCCACAATGGGACGCGGAGCGGGATTCTTGTGAGTTCGGTGTCGCGGTGTTGTGATGAGCCGAATCTGATTTGTGTGTCTGCTCGCAAGGGGCACAAGATTGACCCGTTGATTCGAGATTCTCGCTCGTTTGCGGTGGGGGTTGTCAAGGCGAGCGATAAGCTGGTTTCTCGGCGGTTTAAGACGAGCAGCACGGTGCCAACGGGGTATTTGAGCACGGAAGAGGACGATCCGTTCGATGCGATCCCTACGCGGACGCTGATAACGGGGGCGCCGGTTTTGGAACGGTGTATGACTTGGTTCGATTGCGAGGTGCTCCGGCGGATTGATCTTGAATCCGAGATGGAGCTGTTTGTTGGGGTGGTGGTCTCGGTGCTTCACGAAGGCGAGCGGATGGATGTGGGTAGCAATGGAGTCGAGGGGCAGGGCGACGAGGGGTACCGGTCTGCCTAGCTCGGGCAGGTCTGATTGATCAGCTCGCGGAGTTTTTCTGAAAATACGGATTCACTAAACCGCAGTGCGTTGTTTCGGCAGTGCTCGGCGGTGTCTTTGTGTGTAGGGATATTGGTGATGGCGTCGGCGATGGATTCGGGGGTTGGTTCGTTGAAGAAGATACCGGTTTGGTTGTTTGGATTGTCGATGACGGTGTCGAGTGCGCCCCCGGCGCGTCTTGCGATGACCGGGCAGCCTGATGCTTGGGCTTCTACGGCGGTGATGCCGAAGTCTTCGATCTGGGGGAAGAGGAATGCGTTTGCGGATTGGTATTGGGCGAGGAGTTGGTCGTCTGTGAGGTGCCCGAGGAAGCGGATGAGTGATTTGGAGCCGAGCTTGGCGCGGGTGCGTTGGGCGTGCTTGCGGAGATGGTTTTCGTGCGAGCCTGACCCGACGATGAGCAGTTCGCGATTGGCAATGGCGGCGGCTTCGATTGCGAGATCGACGCGTTTGTAGGGCTCGAGTGCGCTCACGAGCAGGAGGGCATCGGTACGCTTTGACGAGGGGTCGGGTGGGGCGAAGAAATCGGTGCGTACGGGTGGATGGATGACGGCAGAGTCACGGCAGTAGTGTTCTTGGATTTGGGCTTGGGTGTGGGTTGAGTTGGCGATGAAGTGGGTGACAGAGTCGGCGGCGGCGAAGTCCCACTTGCGGAGTGTTGGCGTGGCGGCACGGAGCCCGAGGGCGCGGAGGGAGCCTTTGAGGGTGCGGGAGGAGTAGGCGGATCGTTGGGACCAGAGGTAGCGCGCCGGGGTGTGGCAGTAGCAGAGGTGGGGGATGGAGACGGATGAGGGCGTGATGGCTTTGATGGCTGCCGAGTGGGTGGAGATGATGAGGTCGATGGGGTTGGCTTGGTGGTCTTTGGCGAGTTGGGTCGAGAGGTATTTGACGGCGTTGGGATAGCGGAAGAGCTGCCAGCGGCGGAGGGCGGCGGGGAGATTGTTGAGCTTGGAGATTGATTTTGGGAGGTTGTCGATGGCCTCGGTGACGGGTGAGGCGTCGTCGAACATGGAATAGAGTTTGGAGATGGAGTGTTGGTCTTTGAGCAGCGTGTGGATGATGGCATCGAGAACGAGCTCGCCGCCGCGTCTGCCGACGAGCCAGTCGTGGGCGAGGGCGATATTGAGTTGCGGGCGTTGAGCTCGGGATTCGGCTTGGGCGGCGGGGTCTATCATGTGTTGAAGCTGGTTAGAGCGGGAGCGAGATGTTGGAGGCGTTAAGCGTGAGTGAACAATCAAAGATTATCGTACGCACCCCGGCCAATCGGTTGGGGTTGGATTATGCACAAGAGAGCAAGGTTCTTGGGAAGCCGATGTGTCCGATTGTGGATGCGCATGCGCATATTAACGGAAAACGGGCGGCGATGGTGTATCGCAAGGTGTGTGATTTGTATGGGATCGAGCGGGTGTACTCGCAGACGCAACTGGCGCAGGCCGACGCGGTGAAGGAAGTGATGGGGGATCGTGTTTCGTTCGTGGCGATCCCGGAGTACATGCATAAGGATCGCAAGTGGGCACATACGCAGGGTTTTTTGGAGAATCTGGATGAATGGCATGCGCGCGGGGCGCGGATGTTCAAGTTCTGGGGTGCGCCGCGATTGCGGGATTATGTGGGGACGATGGATCTGGATCCGGGTTCTATTGTGGACTTTGATTCGGACTGGAAGCTGCAGATCGCGGAGAAGGGCAAGTCGCTTGGGATGATGCTGATGGTGCACTGCGCCGATCCGGATACCTGGTTCGGGACGATGTATAAGGATGCGGGCAAGTATGGGAGCAAGGCATCGCAGTATGAATCGTTGGAGCGGCTGCTCACGACGACGGGGATGCCTTGTTTGGCGGCGCACATGGGGGGATGGCCTGAGGACTTGGGGTTCTTGAGTGGGTTGCTCGATCGGCACCCGAAGTTGATTCTTGATACGAGCGCGACCAAGTGGATGATCCGTGAGCTGAGCAAGCATGGTTCGGCGGAGCTGATTGCGTTCTTGGCTCGGTACAGCGGGCGGATTTTGTTTGGCTCGGACATTGTGACGAGCGATGATCATATGAAGGCGACGGATTCGGAGAATCCGGGGTTTGGGGATCTGCTGGCGAGTTCTGATTCGGAGGCGTTTGATCTGTATGCTTCGCGGTATTGGGCGCAGCGGACGATGTGGGAGACGGGGTATCGGGGGGAGTCGAATATAGCTGATCCTGATCTGATGATGGTTGATCCTGAGGGGTTTGATGCGATGAGTGGGCCTGCACTCAGGGGGCATGGATTGGGCAAGGATCAGCTGAGGATGCTGTATCGCGGGGCGGTGACGGGGACGCTGGATCGGTGGTACAGGGGTGATAACCCTTGGGCGTGCGTGTAGAAAAGGGCTGATTGAAGCGAGGAAATCGGGAGATTTGGCTTGTCGATTGGGACCTGATCGGCTATTTTAGTTGGAATGTAGTCGGCCTTCAGGCACATTCGTGCCCGGCTGACGGTGTGTGTTGTCACGCAGAATGTGCTCATGGGCATGGTCTCATCAAACTGATAGGAATCAAAGAATGAAGAATTCGTGTGCCTTTGGGGTGTCGTTGTCGTGTCTTGCCGGGATTGCGGCAAGCGTGCAGGCTGGCGGGTTGTCGGTTGATCAGGTTTCGGTCGATCAGGGTGTGAGTCAGGACATCGTGTACGAGGAGAAGCCGAGCTATCACGAGATCGTGGTCTCGGCGGATTCTGGAGTCATCCGGATCGATGCTGATGATGCGGTTGAAGATATGCGTGCGGTGCCCGTCGCGGTGTGGTCTACGGTCATCGAGATTGATGATGTAGATTGGTTGCGTCTTCGGTTTGAGAGCGTGGTGCTTGCCAAGTCGACCGAGCAGGTGCGTGCGAGTTATCTTCGGGTGAGTTCGCTTGAGGATGGGTATGAGCAGTATCTTGATGCTGAATCGCTTGTTGAGTGGGGCAACACGAGTGCGTACTTTAATGGGGGTGCGGTGCTTGTTGAGTTGATGGCGTCGCCGAATGTTTCGAGCCAGTCGAACCGGGTTGTGGTCAATGGCGTGCAGGCGTCTGATCCGGTGAGTGAGCGATCGATTTGTTTTAGTATTGATGATCGTGTGTTGTCGAGTGATCCTCGTGATGGTCGGTTGATGCCGATCGGTTGTAGTGGGTGGTTGTTTGGCGAGCACGGGAGTTGTTTTTTGACGGCTTCGCATTGTTCACCATCGGGTGGCAATGTGATGCAGTTCAATGTTCCATTGTCGAGTAATGGTGGTGGGTATCGCAATCCGCCGCCTTCGGATCAGTATGTTGTTGATGGCGCATCTGTGCAGCGTTCGGCGAGTGTATTTATTGGCAACGACTGGGGTTTCTACGGGACCTTTGATAACTCGACGACGGGGTTGTCGCCTTTGGATGCGCAGGGGGATAGTCATACGCTTGCGGGCTCGATGCCTCCGGTTGATGGGCGACCGATCCGGATTACGGGGTATGGGACTGTTTCGTCTCCGGTTCCTGGGTCTTGGAATGGCGTTCAGAAGACGCATGTTGGTCCTTTGTCGAGTATTAATGGGAATACTGTTCGGTATCAGACGGACACGACTGGGGGCAACTCTGGTTCTGTGATTCTTGATGATTCGACGAATACCGCGATCGGGATTCATACGAACGCGGGTTGTGGTTCTGGTGGTGGCTCGAATCAGGGGACTGGTTTGTTTAATGCTGGTTTGCAGAACGCGTTGGCGAATCCGATTGGGATTTGTGTGCCTCGCTCGATTCGTGCGTCGGTGTTGTTTGAGCCAACGCATGTTTCTCCTGCGGGTGGCGATGTGGTGACCTTGGTGATTGATAATCTTCAGGGGCATTCGATTGTTGGTTTGCCGACGATGTTTGTTGATTATGGCGCTGGTTTCGTGAGCTCGTCGATGTCTTCGGGTGGCGGGAGTACCTATGAGGGTACATTCGCAGCGGCCGATTGTGGATCGTCGTTGTTGTACTACTTCGAGATCGAGGATGAAGAGGGCACGATTGTCAGCGTTCCTGAGAATAATGCGTTTAGCACGGTTGCGCTCGATGGGTTTACCATTGCGTTCGAGGATGACTTTGAGCAGATTTTTGATTGGTTGACATATACCAACGGCGCGACCGCGGGCGATTGGCTCCGGACGATTCCGAGCGGGCATGGGCTTGGCGATCCTGATTCGGATGCGGATGGATCGAGCCGATGCTATGTAACATCGAATAGCAACGGGGTTGATGTTGATGGCGGGGGCGTGGTGCTCTTGTCACCGATTATTGACACGAGTGCGCTCGAATCACCTGTGATGCGTATGTCTGCTTGGATGTTTGGATCCGCGGGCGATTCGATGGAGATCGCGTTTACCTCGAATGCTGGTATTACTTGGGTTGTTGCCGACACGTTCACGAACACGAATGGTTGGGAAGATCTTGCGTATGCGATTGAGGATTATGTCGGTCTTTCGATTGCGTTCCGCGCCCGGATCACAGTGACTGATGGTGGTGCGAACACGACCGTCGAGGGCGGCGTCGATGCGTTTAGCGTATCGAGCGAGGTGTGCGACGAGAGCTGCCCGGCGGACCTGACTGGTGATGGGAACCTGGACTTCTTTGATGTTTCGGCGTTCTTGAGTGCGTTTAACAATCAGGATCCTGCGGGGGACTTCAACGACGACGGTGCGTACGACTTCTTTGATGTTTCGGCGTTCCTCAGTGCGTTTAGTGCTGGGTGTCCGTAATCCATCGTTGAGGTTATAGTTCGTTTTTACAATCCAATGCCCGTGTGTGATCAGTCATGCACGGGCATTGCTTTTGCAGCGAGTGCGTCGAGGCGGGCTTGGAGTTCTGGGGCGGTGTCGGTGTTGAGCTTTGCGCTGAACTCGATATCGAGTTTGGCGGCGTCGAATAGATCGACGAAGTGGGGGGTTCTTCTGGTGAGGCGGAGTGGCGCCGAGCGGATTTTGCCGCTGATGGAGTCTTTGCCTGGCTTTGAGCCTGGGAGCATGAAACCTGCGCCGTCGTAGATGCCGATTTCGCCTTGGGCGATGATCGCGTAGCGGATCGAAGCGGTCGCGGCGGTGTGCTCGATGGGCGTCTTTCCTGGTTTGGGGTCTAAAAAGAGGTGAATTTGGACGAGTGTGCCGGAAATTGTGGACCAATCGGCGTTCGGCGCGAAGAAGGCTGTCAGGTCAGCGTCTGAGAGGTCGGTGAGGTAGATGTCGGCGGTGTTGTCATCGTAGAAGGTGTAGGCTTTGGTTTTGAACGAGGCTTTGAAGACCTTTTCGTTGGCATCTGAGACGATGGTGGAGGAGCCGCCGGAGCCGCCGCCGCCTCGGATGGCGTTGCACCCGGTGAGGAGTGTTGATGCGCAGAGTACGAGGGTGATTGTGGCGGCGAGTGCTTTGTTCGTGATCTTCATGAAACGAGCATAGCGGGAAACTTGGGGTTGTGGGGCGATAGAGAACAGAATAGGAGCAAGCGATGCAACAGAATATGAACATGAACGGCAATGGGCATGGGCGATGGTTGGGATTGGGCGGTTGGATAGTGCTTTCCTGTGGGGGTGTGCTTGGGCTTGGTGCGATGGGTGTTGGCGCGGGGGTTGAGATTGTAGATTCGGTTGCGTTTGTGGAGATGGAGGCGCCGAGCAAGTCGAAATCGAAAGCAGCCCCATCGAAGAAGACACCAACGCGCAAGGCGTCACCGAGTAGGTCGAAGCCGAGCAAATCGAGACCGGCATCGAGACCGGCTTCGAAGCCAGCATCAAAGCCTGCATCGAAGCCTTCATCGAAGCCTTCGGCGAAGCCTGCGGCGAAGCCTGCGTCTCGCCCTGCGAGTCGTCCCAGTGCACGACCAAGTGCACGACCAAGTGCGCGACCAAGTTCTCGGCCAAGTGCTCGCCCAAGTGCGCGACCAAGCCGGAGCCCGACAACGCGTCCGGCGAGCAAGCCTGCGACCCGGCCGAGCAGTAAGAAGAAATCAACACCGAGCACGAACCCAAAGACAGGCCCGAGCACGCGTCCGAGTGTGACGCCGAGTTCGAAGCCCAAATCGACCCGGCCTACGGGTCGTCCGAGTTCGCGTCCGTCTGGGCTTCCGACTGGGCGTCCGAGTGCTCGTCCAAATTATCGTCCGAGTTCTGGCCCTAATACGCAGCCTAAGGGTGACCCTGGGATTGAGCCTGGGATTGAAACAGGTGTGAATCCGGATGCGTTGACGACGCATGGGGTGAAGCGAGGCGTGCAGAAGAAGGAATCTGTTGGGAAGCGGATCACGGCGGTGGTGAAGGCTGGCGAGACGCCGATCGGTTTCCAGATTGATACGGCGAAGCAGAGCTTCATCAACCAGACCCGAGGCGGGGCTGGCGGCACGATGAAGGGCGTTGGCGGGAAGATGGAATCGATTGATGAAGGATTTGATGATGGTGATGCATCTGGCGGTGGGCATCATGATGATGGGCACGATGGCGATCACCATGGTGACTATCACGACGATCATCACGACATTGATATTCATATCAACTTCTATACCCACAACTCGTGCCCGAATGGGTGGTGGTATATCTATGGCGATTACAACGGCGACGGGTATACGGATTATGTGTGCACCAATGGGTACAACTCGGGGTATTGGTACGGGTGGTCGGGGTATTACTGGGGGGCATCGCCTTGGTATGGGTGGTACGGGAAGGGGTATGGTTCAAGCTTTG
>CAJXXI010000011.1 GCA_913062615.1 uncultured bacterium
CATGGTTTTGAGTTTATCGAACATATCGGGTCTCACTTGTTTGCGTTATTTGTTTTTCGGATGCACGCGTTTGATCTCGCCTTCGAATACATCGAGGACTGATCGGACCAACGGGTCTTCCATCACTTCTTCAGGTGTCGGCCCGCGAAGCTGGGGCGTCGGCTGGGTGCGTTCTGGCGGGGCTTCATTCGCCAACTTCGAGTCAGTGGCAGGCTCAGGTTTGACCACCTGAATCTTGCGTCGATGGCTCGGCGATTCTGAGTCGCTCGGCTCGTCGCGTTTGATTGGCTTGACGGGTCTCAGGGGCAGCGTTGGTCGAGGCGCAGAGGCCTCGGCGGGTTTCGGGATCGAAACCGACGCTGCCCTCACGCTTTTTTTATTGCGTTTCCTCCTGCAACCACAAACGCAGCCACATCTGCAATCTTCTCGGTCATCGCCAAGCGAACCATGCACGCATCGAGCAAGGCCCGCGGCGCAGGCGAAGATTTAATCGCCCGTTGGACTGATTCGCACAACGCGATCATGTGCACCATGCCCGCAGCGTCGAATCTTCTCGCCCGTTCATACTCGGTGGTTCTCGCCTCATCGGAAAGATCAACCAGATCGGTGTCTTGGCCGCAGGAGCCGAGGACCATCAGATCGCGGAAGCGTTCGAGCAATGACCCAAGGAGTTGTTCGCCCGAGATCCCCTTGTTCATTAGCGTGCCTGTAGATTGCAAGACAACCTTCGGGTCGCCATCCGCGATCGCGTCGATCAAGGTGCTGAGCAGGTCACGATCGGGCAACCCGAGCAGTTCTTCGAGCAGCGTGGTCGTGAGCTTCTTCTCGCCCGAAGCCAACAGCCGATCGAGCAGCGAGAGCGCATCGCGCATCGAGCCATTGCCCAAACGAGCCAGGGTGAACACCAGCTCGTCGTCGGCCTTGAAGCCTTCGGATTTGACGAGTGACTTGAGATGCTCGGCGATCGCGCCGACCGGGATATTGCGGAAGTCGAACCGCTGACACCGCGACTGGATCGTCGCGGGCACCTTGTGCGATTCGGTCGTGCACAAAATAAACTTCACATGCTCGGGCGGCTCCTCCATCGTCTTGAGCAGCGCATTGAATGCCTGCATCGAGAGCATGTGCACTTCGTCAATGATGTAGACCTTGTACCGCCCACGCATCGGGCGGTAGGCGGAGTTGGCGATCAACTCGCGGGTGTGATCGACCCCGGTGTTGGATGCGGCGTCGATCTCGATGACATCGGTGTCTTGCCCTGCGAAGATGGCTGCGGCGATATCGTCTTTGTATTCAGGGTTGTTGAGTTCATTGGCGAAGATCCGCGCCATCGAGGTCTTGCCGACCCCTCGCGTGCCGGTGAAGAGGTACGCATGATGCACCCGATCCAAATCAATCGCGGCTTTGAGCGTCTTGGCGATGGGCGATTGCCCAACGACTTCGTCAAATGTGCGAGAACGGTGTTTGCGAGCGAGTGCGGTGTAGGCCATGCGGGGATCGTAGCAGGTTGAAAAAGCCCCGTGCGCAGCGAGATCGCATATTGCGATCATCATTTTTATAACCCCTCATTGTCGATGCCCAGGACACCAACGGCACCGGATGACGGCTGCTTATGGCTGCTGCGGTCAAGCCCTGACCAGTTTCACAGGCCACCCGTGCATCGGGCCCGGGCATCGACAATAAGGGGTCGCGAGCGGCTATCCTAGGGGGCTATTCGCCCGACGCCAACTCTCGCCAAACTCTCTTTCAATCACTATTTGAGCCAACAAAGCTGCTCTCAGGACCAATTCCACGACCTTCATCCATGTTCTGGTGCCTATTGGCCGATACCTTCTAGCGTATATACTTGCAAGAACAGTATTTTATAGACAAACCTTTCACGACCTGCACGGAGTGCACAGACACCATGGCCGACCCATCATTCGACACAGAAATCGCTTCGACCGACTGCGCCAAGGCGCCACTGAACCCTCGGTGGATCTTCAAGCTCCTCGTCATCACCCTCGTGGTGTTTGTGGTCGGGGCGTGGGGGTTGTGGGATGCGTCATCGGTCTATCCAGCCCGAGGCGTTCGCCACGCAAGCTGGGCACAGTGGCAATACCTCGAACAATCGAAAAAAGCCAATGCCGAAGACTTCGGCGTATTCATCCGCGAGTCCTCCGTCACCAACCCGGTCGAAGAGCTCGCCCGGCTCAGCGAGCCCGATACCAAAGCCCGCAACGCCCAAGACGCTGCGACAGCGACAAGCTCGCGCACCCTGCGGGCATCGATGCTCAGTACGCGTTTGGCATGGCTCGAAGCGCTCAAAGTGGTGGGTCGGCTTGATGAAGAGCACACGACGATTGAGTCGCCTCAGCGTGAGCTCGATGAGCTCAAAGCCAACTGGCAAAGCGCAAGCTCGGTGCCCAAGCCTTTGCATGCGTTTGATCTGGTAGTGCAGTGGATGATTATGGTGCTCTGTTGGTCTATTGCGTTGGTGATGATTGTCCATATGCTCCGCGTGCGGACCAAGAAGTTTGGGTGGGACGCCGACTCGATGACGCTGACGATCCCCAGTGGGAAATCGATCACCCCCGATGATCTCGACGAGGTCGACAAGCGCAAGTGGGATAAGTTCATCGTTTTCCTGAAGATCAAGGCATCCCACGAATCGCTGGGCGGCAAAGAGATATCGGTCGATACCTACCAGCATTTGCTGATCGAGGACTGGATATTGGCGATGGAAGAGAAAGCCTTTGGTTCCCAAGAAGATGAGGATCATGCTGAATCTTCAAGCGACTAATCCGGAAGAAAGTTTATGAGCTGGCCTGTCTGGGAAGTCTGGGTCATCGCGTCGATCGCGTTGCTCTCTGGAGCAACGGGGCTGATGTTCGTGTTCCTTGCATTGCCGGGTATCTGGCTGATGGTGCTTGTCGCGGGGTTGTGCTCGCTCTGGCAGCCTGAGATCATCTCTTGGCATGCCGTGCTGACCCTGATTATCCTTGGGATCATCTCTGAAGCTGCCGACATCCTTGCTTCGGCGATCGGGGTCAAAAAACTCGGAGGCTCAAAGCGTGGAGCCTTGGGCTCGGTCATTGGAACCATGATCGGTGCGATCGCGGGGACTTTTTTTATCCCGATTCCCATTGTCGGCACGATCCTCGGGGGCATCCTCGGTGCCGGGGCGGGTGCCCTGATGGTCGAAAGAGGGATCGTCAAGCAGACTTGGGGCGATTCGATCAAATCCGGAGGCGGGGCAGCAGCCGGTCGGGCGGTGTCAATCTTTGTCAAACTCGGGCTCACGATCATTGCAGCACTCTTTTTCCTGATTGCGGCGTTCGTTTAAACCTGATTTGGGCACTGATTTTGGGCATATTTTCTCTGTCTTTCGCCAAAAATGCCGATAGAACCTATTGTTAATTGTCTCCGGAGGGATCCCCCAGTATGCAAACAAAATCCGAGCCGTCACAGAGCACCACCGAACCCAAGTACTATGTGCTCGATACCAATGTTTTGCTCCACAACCCAAACGCTCTGTTTGTGTTTCAGGAAAACCATGTGGTGATCCCGTATCCGGTGCTCGAAGAGCTCGACGCCATGAAGCGACGCGAGGATGATGTCGGGCGGTCAGCCCGCTCGGCAATCCGATTCCTCGATCGGCTCCGCAAATATGGCAAGCTTACCGAGGGGGTCGAGCTCTCCAAGCTCGGCGTCAAGGCCGGGGGCGCGACGGGCACGCTCTCGATCGATATCAACGATCATGATCGCCCGCCGATCATCGCTTCTGAGCAACCCGACAACCGGATTATCGCGGCTGCGTGGGCGCTCCACCGCGAGGGAAAACGCGCCGTCTTTGTCACCAAGGATCTGGCTGCACGGATCAAGTCCGACTCGCTGGGCATCCAATCCGAAGATTTTCTCAATCAGCAGGTCGATGGCGATCGGCTCTATACCGGGTATCTCGAACTCGAAACATCCTCCGAGATCATTGACACGCTCTATCGCGATCGGATGCTCGAGGTCGAATCGCTTGAAGAGTACCTCGAGGTCGAGAACCCCGATGGCGAAAACTATACCCGCGAGCTGACCCCGAACCAGTTTGTGATCTTGACCGATGCCCAAGACGACGCCCACTCTGGGTTGGCGCGTAGATTGGCCGACACCGAGCACCTGATCCCCGTTGCTCAGCAGAAAAAACCAACCTTCGGCATCGTCGCCCGCAATGTCCAACAAACCCTCGCGCTCGATCTTTTGCTCGATGACGATATCAAACTTGTCACACTTCTGGGCAGCGCCGGCACCGGCAAGACCCTGCTCGCGCTCGCTGCCGGGATGACCAAGGTGTTTCAGGAGGAACGATTCGACAAGCTGTTGGTCGCTCGTCCGATCATGCCGATGGGTCGGGATATTGGGTATCTGCCTGGTGACAAGGACGAAAAACTCGGCGCGTGGATGCAGCCGATCTTTGATAACCTGTCCTATCTCATGTCCACCCGCGGGGCGCCCAATCAGAACGCCGAGAGCAAGACGAGCGAACAGCGCACCGACAAGCTGCTTGCCGATGGTCGATTGGTGCTTGAGCCTTTGACCTATATCCGTGGTCGGTCTATTCCTCACCAGTTTATGATCGTCGATGAGGCCCAGAACCTGACGCCTCACGAGGTGAAAACGATTATCTCACGCATCGGCGAGGGCACCAAGCTCATTCTGACCGGCGATATTGGGCAGATCGACCATCCGTATCTTGATTCATCATCCAACGGGTTGAGCTACGCGGTCGAACGGATGCGCGGACTCGGAATCGTCGGGCACATCACGCTCGAAAAATCCGAGCGAAGCACGCTGGCGAGCTTGGCTGCCGAGCGGTTGTAGTGCCAACAAGTTGCGTGCGTGGGGGAGCGGTCTTCTCTCGATGTTTATGCGCATAAAAAAAGCCGTTGGCTCAGGCCCGCGGCTCGCAAGAGTTCTTCTTGAATGAATGTTTTAGTTGTCGATCAATGCCTGCACGCGGTAGTGCTGGGTCGAGAGATATTCTCGCCATTGGTCATCGGTCTCGCGGAGCTGTGCGTTGCGGATGTAGTTCAAGATCTTCGCGTCACCTATGCCGAGCATTTCTGCGCTGCGGATGACGCCGTGGAGCGCCGGGAGGTAGTTGGCATCGCGTGCGATTGCCATCTCGAAGTGCTCGTATGAATCCTTTGCCCACCCTAGTTTTTGGTAGATGATTCCGATGTTGTACTCTGGGCGTGGGTCGGTTGGTTCGAGCCCGGATGCGATCTGGTACGCATTCATTGCCTGTTGATTATTGCCCTCAGCCATGAGCAGCTGACCCATATTATTCCACGCTGCGAAGAGTTTGTTATCGAGTTCGAGTGCAATGCGATACTCGGCAAGGGCTTCGTCAGGCTTGTCATCGAGGTGCAGCTGCGATGCGGTGTTGTAGTGCTCCAACGCATCGACATGGCGTTGACGGGCGTACGCCATCGCCGGGTCGATCTCGTTGATGTTGTTCGACCCTGAGCGTGTGCTCGAGCTCGAACACCCGATTGTTGGCAACACGACGCCGGCTGCGAGCAGGCACAGCGCGAGCGTGGTTCGGGTGGCTCTGCCGTTGAGATGGTGTGTGCTTGTCGTTGGTGTCGTTGGTGTCGTTGCTGTCATTGCTGAGTTCTTTCTATTCGATTCGCTAGTTTTTTCGTTCATATCGCGAGAGGGTAACCTTCATCGTCCAGTCCGACTTGGCGGGCTTGATTTCTAGATCTGTCACAGAAAGCCCGGGAATCTGGTCGGTCGAAAGCGTGATCCAATCGAGCAGGTGCTCGAGCGATTTGTCGCGCAGGGTGTACGGGTAGGTCATCAGCTTGGCGTTGCCTTCTGGGCGGACCTTCGGATTTCTGGGCAGCCCGACATCGTGCTCGAGCTCCGCCTGTATGCCAAAGCGTTTGAGCTTCGAGAGCATGTCGGGGATCGGCTGGAACATGTCTTGATCCGGGTTGGTTGCCTGGGTGAGTTCGAGTGCGGTGAGCTGGGTGATGAGCTGCTCGATCTGGGCGAGTTCGTTGGTGCGTTTGAGATTCTTTTCCTGTGCACCCGAACGCATTTGCCATGCGATGACCAGCGTGATCAATGAGATAAATACGAGCAGCAGACCCAGCGAGATCAGGTGCTTTGGATAGTTGAGCCGTTGCTGATTTTGTGCCAATGCAGCAATCTCGTACCGATCGTCGGCGCTCATCCGTCCATCGCCAGATAAGTTGGTGCCCATCGTACTCATGAGCCATCCTCCTCATTGATCCAGCTTGCGGGGAACGAAGCGACAATTTTTACGCCCTGAGGCTTATAGGTCATCGTTCTCCATCGAAGGTGCGAGCCTTTGATCGAGGCAAGGTTTTGATTTATCTGCTCGGCCTGGGCAATATCGTCAACCCGGACGGTCACCATGACTGTAGCGTTGTTGAGCTTGATGGAATCGATCTCGATGCCGGGGAATCCGAAGAGATACGAGACGGTTTCGAGTTCTTCGAGGATCGGTTTGGATCGCGCGATACGCAATGGCCCTTGGCTCTTACGCATCTGGGCGAGTTTGTTCTGTAGGTCGAGCACAGGCAACTGGGAGGTGATGAGCTGTGGATCGAACTTATCGATTATGGTCATTCGTTGGATCTGGATCGCTGATGTTTTGTTCTTGATTTGGCCGGCCTGTGAGACGAGCTGGTACGCAAAGATGCCGACCACTGCCGCCACGGCGACGAGCGACACCCCCGCCCACCGATACATCGATCGGTGCGCCCTGCCCGGGCGATCGGTGATCGCCTCGAGTGAACCAAGCCCGTCGCGCGGGCCTTGGGCGACTTTGCCCAGCGTTTCGCCGATCGGGTCATTGTGCTCGATCAGATCAATCGTCGCATCGCTCCACGCCTGCGAGAGCGCGATCCCGATCTCGCCAGCGTTGAGCCCGCGATATCGAGGTGTTGCTTGTTCTTCTTCCGAGTCGCTTGGGGTGGGGGATTCAACTTGAGTTGGGTTGCCCACGAAGACGATGCGCGAGGGCGCGACGCCGAGCTGCGATGACCACCCGAGCCAATCGGCGCACAGGCGGGCGATGTCTTCTTTGCGGACGACGGGCTCGGTTTCGTGTTCGGTGCGTGTGGTCTGGATGCGTGCGCTCCCGCCGGTGATCAGGCGTCCTTGGCGCGACCATGTCCAGACGAGTCGGTCCGCGTCGGCATCGAGCACGATTGCTGCAGCGATTGGGGTGTCCGAAGACACGATCCGTTGGGCGCTGTGCATCGGGTTGCCCGCGCCCGGGTCCCACACATGGGCGATCGCGTGCCAGATCGAGGTGATGCATCCGATCCGGATTCCCATCACATCGAGTTCGTCTTTGATCAGCCGACCGGGAACATCCGGGCTTGCCATCACCGCTGCTCGTGAACCATTCGAGGTTTGATCCTCATCGAGAAACTCGAAGTTCAACTCGAGTGGAAGCTGGGGGAATCGTTCACCGAGCCCAGAATGGGTTTCTGGTTCGAGCGAATCAGGATCGTGTTCATCAGCGTTGCCCGCGATGGCATCGTCGATCAACGACGCGTCCGCGTCTTCGGGCTTGACCCACGAGCACACTGCGCCGTTGGTATCGAGGCACAAAACCGCCAATGTGCGAGATTTGCCGTTGGCGCCGAGCCGATCTTTGATCCACCGTGCGCCCTCGCCGACCGACTCGCCGATCAGCGAAGGGTCATTGCTTGTGCCTGCTTGCCAGGTGTCATCGGTATGACCACCGAGAAGCCGAAGCCCACGCAGGGCAGCACCTCGATCTGTTCTTCGGATATAACATACGCGATCACTCAATGGTGGTCCTGCCCTGGCTCATCTTGCACTGATGTGTTGTGGATTATTCGTTGTTGGTTCTGTTTGTATTCTTGTTAAAGCTTCCGACAAACGCTGGTCTGGTTTCTGCCTTCGGCTGTCGGCGTCTTTCTTTGTCCGGCGGCAATCCTCGGCGCTCGCGTTCGAGCCGTCGACGCGCTAAAGGCTGTTGGCGAGCGGGCATCGCCAAAATTCGCGCCTCGTCCTCAGCGGTTAACATCGAACCGTTCTCTGCAGCGGGCGATACTTCGACCTGGCCGCCGTCGATCATGGTGATTGATTGCCCGGTACGATTGGCCATTTCCACCTTGGCTCGGCTCTCGCCGTCGGTGAGCACGATGTGGTTGGGGGTAATCCGTTCGATCGTCAGGTCAGAGAACCCGTCCTCCCCGGCTTTGGCGATTTGTCCCAGCGAGACGACCCGTTGTTTGCCGTCGATCCGGATAAAGGCATGTCGAGTGTCTGGGTCGTTGATGAACCCGATATAGCGGACCCGTTTGGCGATATCGCCGGGGTTGGTGTTCTCTTCGCCATTGCTTGATCGAGCGATCGGTGTATCGTCGATTACGATATTCTTTTCTTCTTCGGGTGCGTTGTCGAGCAGCGCGAAACGCTGGGCGAGCCCGATCGTATCGACCTGTGCCGACGACGCGTTGTTTGCATCGGATTCGGTGTTTGAAGCGTTGGGGTCAAAGTCGGCACCGGGCATGCCCGCGAACGGGTTGCCTGTTGTATTTATCGGGGAGTTGCCGACGGGTTCTGGAAGCCCAACAACCCCTAGCGCGACCGCACCGAGCACAAAGGCAGCCGAGGCGATCTGAGCACCGAGTGTCCATTTCTTGGCTTGTGATCGTGAGAGGGTGTTGGTCATTGAAGTGCTGTCCTTGGCAAATCCATATGTATGAGTCGTAGATCATATCGGCTTTGTTGAGCCGATCCGTTCAGAGATCTGGCAGATACTCGGTTTTGACGAGGCATCTGAACTTTTCTCGGTCGAATCCATGTTCAACCGTTTATTGATACTTGTTGGGGGTTAGTACAGGTCTCCCAGATCAACCTCACGATCATTGATGCTGATCGCTTTCCATGTGACGAACGCACCAAGTTCCATTGGATTGCCCGAGTTGTTATTTCTTGAGTTCACGCGGATCTGGGTGATGCCGCCATATCGGGCGATGAGCCGACCCTGGTTCATCCCACGCCCGGCCCGCACCTCGATAATCACCGCCCAGAGCTGGATATCGGTCGCAAATATCCGCAACGCAGCAGCCCGTTGTTCAGAGCTCAAACCCGCGCTCGTCGATGCTCGGGTGAGTTCGGTGCGGGTGATTTTGACAGATTGGCTGCGCAGTGTTTGAAGCTCGGAGATCAATCGTTCAGAGAACTGCCCCGCGACCACCCGTGCAGCCGCGTCGAGCACGAGTTCGGGAGCCGAGTTGATGCTGATCGTCGCGGGTCCAAACGGACGGGTGAGCTTGAGGTATTGCTCGTTGGTGGTGTTGACGACCAAGTTTCGCAGGATCAATCCGCCCTCTTCGATCTGGCGATCGGTTCTCCCGGTGAGGTTGCTCAGTGCTGCACCCTGGGCATCGCGCAAGAACACCGAAACCTGAGATCCGTCTGCCAGGGTGATGTCCATCGCGTGCCCGGTGGTCGGCTCGAGCACATCGAGGAGGTCTCGCCCGTTCTGTTGGCGGAGCCACGCGCCGATCGCTTCTTGGAGCCCTCGTCCAAGGTGGTGCTCTTGATACCGATCGACCTGGCGGGCGACGGTCTTGGCCTGTGCGCTAAACCGGGTGAGCGCGACCCCAATACCGAGCCCGACAACCACCATCAGCATCACCACCATCGCGATGGCAAACCCGCGCCGATTGGGCGTTGGCAATGTGTGTGTTGTTCTGGGTGTATGTGTCATTGTGTATCTATGTATTAGTTATCCGAGAAGTTGAACTGGCGGACATCTCGGGTGCCATTTTGGCTGCCCGGGCCTGAGCTTGGGCGTCCGTTATTCGAATCATCATCGGGGTCATCATTCGCATCGGCCAGTGTTTGGTCTACTTGTCCGGTGCCATCGGTGCTTGGGTCATCGCCGAGCACCCAATCGATCTCGAACATCCACGACGCGTATTGTGAGTTGGTGAGGATAACTTCGAACTGTGCGTACGCGGGCAGGTCGCTCATGGTGAGCCCGGAGTAGGTATCGATGTATTCATCGCCCCGGAAGACTTCCCACAGGCATCGTTCGATATTGCGGAGCAAGGGCACCGCGCCGGCGAGCCTGGCGCGGATCTCGTTGGCGCTCCCGATCGTGTCGCCATACGGGCCGTACCCATAGAGCATCTGCTCGCCCTCGTAGGTCAAGATCGGACGCCACCAGAGTGTCCAGTTTGGTTTTTCGTGCGCGGTATCGAGCTGGTATTCGGTCTCATCGACGACATCGAGAATCTGATCGCCCGGGGAGATGAGCCCGAGGTTCTGCATGATCCGTTCGCGTTGTCCGGTGGGGCGAAGCTCGAACACGCCTCGGACGATGCCTTGCGAGCCGTTCATTGCCGAGAAGTTCACGCCGGTGCTGTTGTCTTGGGCGACATACCACCCGGCCGCTTGTGTCGCGAGCCCGGCGGGCACCGGAGGCGTCGCGTTGACAAGCTCAAAGCGTTGAGGAACCCACCCGGTCGAATCGGGTGCGGTGGTCGGATCAGTTTCCAAAATCATCCGGTCGCGTGGATCGACTTCGATCTCGACAGCTTCGTCTGAGTCTGTGTCTGTGTCGGGTGCACGCGTCACCTGGGCCGCTTGGGATTCCTTCATCTGCAGGCTCAGCATCGCGCGGGTCATGATGGTGTGCGTGATGCCCAGCTCGCTCGTCCGATCAAACCGGGCGGCGAAGGTCGATTCCATGTTCCGAAGCCCAAGGAACACGCCCAACGATCCCAAGAGCACCATGCCTCCGAGCACCATCGCCAGGACGGTCTCCATGAGTGTAAAACCACGCGCCCGTGCAGCCTGTTTGGAGAGTTGCATATTCATGGTCCGCCCTCTAGATTGAGGAGCGATTCAAAGAGTGTCTCGATCCCCCCGGGCTTGGCGAGAAGCGTATTGAGAGAATCCGGGTTGTTAAACGCGAGCGGATCGATCAATCGTGTCACGACCACATTGGGAACTGACGGGGCGTATGAGCGCGAGCCGCCCGAATCGGCGCCGAGCCACACGCGGATGGTGATGAGCTTGATGCGATCAAGACTCACCCCCGAGCCCACTCGGCTGTCGTCGTCTTCCTGCTGGTCGTCAAACTCGAAGGACACCTTCGACTCTTCGAGTGTCCAGTGGTACAGATCCATGTCGTATTCGATCGGGAGCGTTTTGTCGGGGAGTGAATCACGCTCGTCGATGTACTGAAGCACCAAGCGGTTGGCAAGCTCGGCTGCGCCGAGCTTCTGGTCGAGCCGTTTTTGAGTCTTGCTCATAAACGAGACTGAGCTCGAAAGCGTCGTCGCGACCATCGCCAAAAGGACCACCGCCAAGATCGCTTCGAGGAAGGTTAATCCCCGCCGAGCTTCGAGCTGCATCTGTCGGCGGCGTTGCGAACAAGTTGGAGGCGTGGCTCGATTCATTAGATTTCATATCAGTTTGATGTTTTCACATTCATCGTCCACAGGTTGATGTCGTCGGGGGTTTGGAACTCTTTGTCCGCACCAGATGAAATCAACTCGTAGGCATGGGCAAGACCTGGGGTTGCGCGGTAGTAATATAGTTGATCCCATGAATCGAGTTCTGAGCCTGTTTCGATGAATGAAGGAATGAGCTCAACAAGCGAAGCGGGTGCATCGCCTGCGTTCTCTGCCATGTATGTGTTGACCGCGGTTTTGATGGTGATCATCGAGGTCTTGGTGGTTTTGATTCGGGCTTTTTGGATCTGCTTGGGCACCGCGACCGCCGCACCAGCCATCAACAGCCCAAGGATCACGAGCACCGCGGTGAGCTCGATGAGTGAAAAACCAGGACGAGCATACGGCATCGCGCGTGTGCCCTTGATTCGTGCGTCGAGTGATGGGGTCTGCATTTGGGAAATCTCCTGATTCGCGTCTTTAAACTTGTTTGCGTAAGTGGTTATCTGTTCAACGGTTGGGCGTGTCTGATGTTGCATTCTAAGGCATGTTTTCGTGTCGATCGGTGTTCTACATCGCTCCAGAGGTCATATTGAGCATCGGGAGCATAATCGCCAAGATGATCGTGCCCACAATCAGGAACAAGATCACAATGAGCGCCGGCTCAAGAATCGCCATCAGCCGATCGGTCTTTTTGTCAACCTCTTGGGCATGGTCACGGGCGAGCGAATCGAATGCGCTCTCGAGATCGCCGCCCTGATCGGCAGCCACGAGCAATCGACGGGTCGCCAGCGGGAGCGATTCTACTTTTTCGATCAATGTGCGGAAGAGTCCGCCTTCGATGAGCCGTTGACGCATCCGCTGAAGATCGCCATTGAGCTTCGGATGCGAGATCACGGCTGCGCTCACCTCGATCGCGTCGGCGAGCGGGATGCCCGATTTGGTCATCGAGCTCATCACCGAGAAGAACCGGGTGAGTTCTTGCTGCATGACGACATCGCGCACGAACGGTGCGTTGCGCGTGGCGGCGACGCCAACCTTGGCGAGGGCAGCCCGGAACAGAATCGCTCCAATGACCATGAGCACAAACCCGCCACCGAAAAACAGGAAGTTTGCTTGGAGGAAGTTGCCGAGGTTCACAAGAATCCGTGTGAACATAGGCACGGCGATGCCCGAGCTCATCATCGAGTTGCCGATCAAAGGCACCACGATCACAATCATGAGGGTTGCCGCGATAAACGCGATCGAGAGCACAATCGCGGGGTAGATCATCAGGGTGGCGGCTTTGCCCGAAACCTCGAGCCGACGCCGCGAGCCGTTGGCGAGTTGGAGGCATGCACCCGCGAGATCGCCGGTTTTCTCGGCAGCTCTGTACACCGCGATGGTGACAAAGTCGAACTCGCCGACCTGTTTGCACGCGTCGGCAAAGCTGGTGCCCTGCGAGACCGCATGGCGTAATCGATCGATTCGTTCTTTGTTGCCCGGCGACACCACGGTCGAAGCGACCTCGAGTGCTTCGGTCAACGGCACCCCTCGCGAGACGAGTTGGGCAATCTGGGTATCAAACTCTACATGATCCTTGAGCGACATTTTGGTCTCGCTGCTCGCCCATGCGGGGAGCTTCCAGGTGCGGATGAGGATCTGTTTTTCGGCGCGGAGATGCTGGGCGAGTGCGCGTTGCGAGCGGGCTGAGCGTATACCCATCGCCTTGCCGCCGGTCGATTTGTTGGCGACATAGAAGAAAGACCTGGATGTGCTCGCGGCTCGGCTCATTGTGTTTGCTGATCCTGGTGATGGATTCTTGATTCTTTAGGTTTCTATCGGACATTGAAGCCCATTGAATCCCGTCGATTGTACGATTCTGAGCTACTTTGGGGTCATTTGGAGGCTCTAGATTGGCAGATTCTGCCCTAAACTTCAATGTGGGGCCCAAATGGGCTTCTTTCGTTACGGATTCACCATGATCTGTCCTTGTGGCATTGATATCGGGGCGAATTGACGGGACAATATCAAACGCTTCAACACTTGTTTGATTGCGTGCGTTTGCGATTCAATAAGTGCTCATTTCCGAAAGCCATCCATGACCATCACTTCGATCAATGATTCGACCTTGCCAACCGCTGCATCGGGCACGATGCGCTGCCTGACCAAGCACCATGCGGGTGTTGGGCTTGCGTTTAGTGACGATCACGCGATCCCGGCGGTCGGCCCGCGCGATGTGCGGATCAAGGTCAAGAAGGTCGGGATCTGTGGGACGGATCGTCATATCTGGGAATGGGACGAGTGGGCGGCGGGTCGGATCCCGGTCGGGGTGATCACCGGGCATGAGTTTGTTGGGCATATCGAAGCGATTGGTTCTGCCGTCACCAACTACACGGTTGGTCAGCGCGTCAGCGCCGAGGGGCATCTCTCGGCTGGTGTGGATTACAACTCGCGTACCGGCAACGGGCATATCGCTTCTGACACGACCATCTTTGGGATCGATCGCGATGGGTGCTTCGCGGACTACATCGTTGTGCCTGAGGCGAATGTTTGGCCAATCCATGCGGA
Source organism: uncultured bacterium (assembly GCA_913062615.1). Classification (GTDB taxonomy): domain Bacteria; phylum Planctomycetota; class Phycisphaerae; order Phycisphaerales; family UBA1924; genus UBA1924. The sequence continues at coordinate 14,007 of CAJXXI010000011.1, forward strand.
CATCCCGGATAAGTATGCCGCGATCCTCGATCCGTTGGGCAACGCGGTTCATACTGTGATGGCCGCAGGCGTGAGCGCAAAAACAGTGCTGATCTCGGGTGTGGGCATCATCGGATTGATGGCGGTGACTGTTGCCAAGGCTGCGGGGGCATCGAAGATCTACTGTACTGACATCAATCCGCCACGCTTAGAGCTCGCCAAGAAGCTTGGGGCGACGGATGCCTTCGATGCACGCGATAGTAGTTGGATCGAAAAGGTGCGAGCCGAGACCTACGAAGGGGTCGATGTGCTCCTCGAAATGTCGGGCGCACCAGCAGCCATGAACCAAGGATTCCAAGCCCTCCGCAACGGCGGCACCGCGGCACTGCTCGGGTTGCCCGCCAAAAATGTCCACTTCGATTTTAACGCACACATTATTTTCAAGGGCTGTACGGTTCTGGGAATCAACGGGCGAAAGATGTGGGATACCTGGTACCAGATGGAGCAGCTGCTGCTCTCAGGCAAGCTCGAACTCGATGAGATCATTACGCACGAGTTCCCGATCGAAGACTTCGAGAAAGCGTTCGAGACGATGATCTCAGGCGATGGGATTAAAGTGTTGATGAACCTGGAGTGAGGTGAGCTGTGGCAGATAAAAACGAGTTCGGACTTGCAAGAGTACAAGAGATCAGTGGGCATATCACTGAATCATTGATCGAGAGTGGGAAAGCAGAAAAGATCGCGATGGATGTCGCGTTTCACATGCTCGACTGGCATAAAGATTTACTTGAACTGCTTCAGTACTTCAAGAATCCAAGCGAGTTCTCGGCGGAGCAGGTGGATGATTTGTTGATGGGTTTTTTGACTCATGCTCCCAGCCACATCGTGGCAGCCAAGAAGTTGCACACAGGCATGTCCGTGAGGGATGTCTTTGAAATTGGTGCGGTCGAAATGTGAGGATGAATCGCTTACAGCTTGTCATGGCACCGTGAGCAGCTGTTTTTGAGGGCATCCATTGCATCCATCGCGAGCCCTGCATCGTTGTTGCGGAGCACCGTTTCAAGATTCGAAGCTGCTTGGACTGAGTATTCAAGATCATCCATGAACTCTTGGCCGTACTCTTGTGCTTCGTCGCTGGTTTCTAAAGTACGAAACAGGTCGTGGATCTGGGCTGCGTATACAACGGGTGATTGGCTCGGTTCATTTCTAGTCATGCCCATTTTGGGATAGACAATCTCATCAAGGATGTTTGCCTGCTTGCCAATCTTGGACATCGTTTTGCTGATTGTCCGGGCGGGCGATGATTCACTCAGAGGCATGGGGTCGATGGTGTCGAGTTTTTCGGTGCGTTGGGCCGCGGACCATAATCCGGTATAGCTGTCGGATGTTCCCGCTCTAGTCATGAATGCGTCGGCTTGTTGGTGGGTGATCATCCCGAGTGCGAGTGCCCCCGAGCAGATGGCGGCTGGGCCACGATGCTTGCCCTGATGGCAATGGACATACACTGGTTTAAATGAGCTTTGGATCGCGAAGGCGAGTTCTTTGATGCGTTGATCGCTGATGCCGGCGTAGCTGATGGGGAGGTGGATCACCCGGATGTTGTACTCCCCGGCGAGCGAAGCGTTTGGCGGGGTGGCATCGACGCTGATGAGTGTGCGGATACCCATTGATTCCAGCTCTTTATAGGCTGCCCGGTCGGTGGGCTCGGCTCCAGAATAGAGGTTGCTGGTGAGTTGATAGACATTTTTGAGCGATGTAGATTCGTGGAGTTGGTAGTCGGCGGGCTTGGATGTATGTTGGGTATTGGCACATGCTGGGAGGAGCAGGGCGGGAGCAGCTGCGATGAGGATCGCGAGTGTGTTGATTGAGACTCTGTGAGATGGTATGTGCATGAGAGGGTATAAAAAAACGATGCCTACAGGTTGCAGGCATCGTTTGGATTTTTTCTGGTTTGTGGGCTGATCCATCCTCAGGATCAATCTTCTGGCACATTGTCCGAGGTGACTATCTCGCGGAACTTCATGCGGAGCTTGTTGGTGATCGGGCCCTCGCCATCGGAGATGGTGTGGGTGGAGAGCAGCTTGAGGTTGTCGTGCTTGAGCACCTCGCGGACCGCGATGATCTCGGCGGCTGAGCCGGTCAAGAATACCTCGTCGGCGTTGAGCAACTCGTCGAGCTCGAATGATTTCTCTTCGATCGAGAGCCCCAGCGCCGGGCAAAGCTTTTCTTTGACGAATCGGCGGGTGATGCCTTCGAGGATGCCGACCTCTGATGGCGGGGTGAAGATCTTGCCATCCTTGACGATGAAGATGTTATCGCCCGAGCCCTCAGCGACCTTGCCTTCGGTGGAGAGCATGATGCATTCGAGGAGCTGATCCTCTGGCTTGGTGATCCCGAGCTCTTTGCTCAGGTGGATCGCTTCGCACTTGGCCATGATGTTGTTTAGGTAGTTGAGTGTCTTGACGCGTGGGTCGAGGCAGTCGATGGGCGTCTTTGGACGGTTGGCCAAGACGACCCGCATGCCTGATTCGTACATGATCGGTTTAAAGAGCGAGATGGTATCGGCGATACAGATCACGCCGGCTTTGGGGCATTGGTATGGGTTGAGCCCGAGTGTGCCCTCGCCGCGGGTGACAACCAGGCGGATGTACCCGTTGGTGATGTCGTTGGCTTCGATGCAGTCTCGTTGGATCTGGATCATCTTCTCACGGGAGACCCCGATATCGAGGAAGATTTTGTCAGCACATTCGTAGAGCCGATCCATGTGTTGTTCGAGCTTGAAGATTTTGCCGTTGTATACGCGGATGCCTTCGAAGATCCCGTCGCCGTAGAGGAGCCCGTGGTCAAACACGGAGACCATGGCTTGTGACTTGGGGAGCATCTGTCCGTTGACCCAGATCATGGGCTCGGTAGCGGGGGTATTTTGAGCGGCTGCCTGAGCGTCCGCATTGGTCTCGATGGTTGGGTTGGAAGTCATTGATGTCATATTATCCTCCATGATGCACTCCAGTTGAGTGTATATATTCTAGCTTTTAGATCGTTCCTTGGCGTGGATTGGCCGGGTGTGATCTTGATTTTACCCGACCGCATGCCGAACAAGGCGGGCGGATAGGGCGATTTGGGTCGATATGGTATACATCTGAAAGCCCAAAATGTTCCGATTTAGTATCGAAAATGTATCGAACATGCACGAAACAGCTTGCTTTGTGCTTTGTTTACGATGTTCGAGGGTATTGGGTTCAGTTTTTTGATCAGCTTCTGATCTCGGCACCGAGCGAGGCTTTGGCCTTGGACGCGAAGAGCTCGATCTGAGGGTCGACCTCTTCATGCCTGAGGGTGCGATCCGCGTCGCGGAAAGCGAGCCTGACGGTGACGGATTTTTTGCCATCGCCGAGCTGTTTGCCTCGGAAGATGCCGACCAAGCTGTTGCCTACACAGCGGTCGAGGTTGAGGCTGTTGGCTGTCGATTCGATCTGATCCCATCGGATTGATTCATCGACGATCAGGGACAAATCTCGATCGATCCCCGGGAATGCGGGCAGGTGCTCTGCCCGTGAGATCGGCGGGTAGGCGTCGATCATCGGTGCCAAGATCAGTTCGGCCCCTACCGCAGGCTGATCGAGATCGTGTGCCTTGCGGGCGGCATCGGAGATGAGCCCGAAGGTGCCGATCTGGGTGGTTTCGCCATTGACGAGGACCGCGATGGTGGCGTGGGCATTGGCATCGAAGCCGGCGTGTTCTGGTTTGGCGGGGGTGATGATGGTTTTGGCGGTGGTGCCGAAGGTTGCGGTGACGATCGAATCGATCGAGCCACGCATGGTGCGGATGGTCGATTGGATGTCTTCGTGCTTCGGATTTTTGCCCGCGAAGTCGATATCCATGAGCATCGCGATGACGCGTTGTTCGGATGAGTTGGTGGTGCCGGTGTCTTGGGCGAAGCGCTGGGCAACTTCATACAAACGGATGCCGCCCGGCAGTGAGGCGCGGGCGGATTGGTTCGTGTGGCGACAGGCGAGCAAACCGAGGAGCACGCTCGGGCGCAGGGTTGGCTCGGCCTTGCGTCGATCATCATCGACGGCAACCAGATCGGTGCCGGCTCGTTGGAAGATCTTGCCGAGCTTGGGTGAGGTGAACGAGAAGGTGATGGTCTCGAAGAAGCCCAAGGCCGTCAGGGTCTGGGTGATGGTGCTCATCGCGCGTTCGGATTCCTGAGGCTCACGCGCAGTCACCGGCAGCGTCTTCTGGATCGGAATCACCGCGAGCGAACGGGCACGCACGACCTCTTCGATCAGGTCGATCTCGCGATGGACATCGTGGGATCGGAACGGCGGGATGGTGCATTGGAGCACGCCATCGCTATCAATGGTTGTTTTGAATGATAACGCATTGAGCAGCTTGGCCATTTCTTCGGGGGCTGTGGGGATGCCCAAGATGCGATCGCAACGTTCTGGGCGGAGCGAAATGACTGTATCTGTAGGCAATGGGGCACCTTGCGAGAGGACACCCTCGGCGAGCTGGCCGCCGGTGGTTTCGCAGATGAGCTGGACGGCGCGTTGGGCAGCGTAGTCGATCGAGCGTGGATCGATGCCACGCTCGAAACGGAAGGCGGCGTCTGTGCGGATCTGCAGCTTGCGTCCGGTGTTGCGGACGGTGACGGTGTCCCAGGTCGCCATCTCGAAGACGACGGTGGTGGTGTTTTCGTCGACTTGTGAATCATGCCCGCCGATGACGCCGGCGAGGGATTGCGGGCCATTCGCATCAGCGACGACGATGTCGTTCTCGTTGAGCTTGTGCTCGCCGGCGTAGAGCGTGTTGACGACTTCGTCTTTGGTCGCAGGGCGCACAATAAGTTGTTTGCCTGCGAGCTTGGCGTGATCGAACACATGGCATGGGTTGCCCAGTTCGAGTGTGATGTAGTTGGTGACATCGACGACATTGTTGATTGATTTTTGGCCGAAGGATTCGATGGCTTCACGAAGCCACTTGGGCGATGGGCCGACTTTGACATTGCGGATGAGTCGAGCGGTGAAGAGCGGGCATTTTTCGGGGACTTGGTTGTCGAGGGTGAGTTCGTCGCCGATCGGTGCGCCGAGGGGCATGTCTTTGAGCTCTGGCATCATGAGTTGGCGTGGTTTGGATGCGTACTGGGCAGCTGCGATCTCGCGGGCGCATCCCAGATGCCCGAGGCAATCGCCCCGGTTGGAGGTGACCTCGATATCGATGATCGTGTCGCCATCAATGCCAGCGGTGAGCCCCTCGATGGGCAAACCGGCTTTGGTCATGATGTCGTCAAACTCCTCGACGGTGACATCGGCGGGGGAGAGGTATTGATTGATCCAGCGTAGTGAAATATCCATGGGAAGCAAGGATAGGGCACCCGTGCCCGTTTGTGCATTTGGAGATACACTGTATAGATGATGAATTACACCCGATCTCGTTTGTTCCCTCTGTTCATGCTCGCTGTGGTCGCGTTTTGGCTCGGCGGATGCACCTCTGCTGGGCAACAGATGACCGATCAGACCCTGCCGGAGCGTCGGCCTGCGGATTTCACGCTTGGGGTGGTGGTGTTTGGGGATGAGGCTGCTGGCGATGTTTCGAGCCTGTCGGCGAGGTACATTGTCGATGCGGCTGGCAACCTGCGGGCGTCGGTGGGGGCGGGTTCGGATGCGGGGACCTATCCCAAGATCACCCGTCGGCTCAGCAGCGAGCAGCTCGATCAGATCTGGTCGATGGTCGAGGGGCTCGAACTCGGCGATCCGATCGCGGGTGAGGCGATGCCTGAGGATGGGTATCTGATTGAGATTCGGTCCGGGCAGAGGAGCCGAGCGTGGGTTGTGGAAGATGATTCGGCGGGGGCGGTTGTTGGGCTGTTGGCGGAGTTGGCGTGGATTCGGGAGTGAGTAAGCAGGGCACCTCGTTAGCTGGCAGGAGTGTGGTATGAAAAAGAGTTGTTTGGTAAAAATAATAATCGCGATCATGACAGCCGTCATGCTCGTGTTATTTTTGCTCTGGTTTTCATTCTTTCAGTTTCCTCCGAGCAAATGGAGCAAGCATCAATATAAAGCAAGCTGGATGGAGTTCGAGAAAAATGGGTATCGCAATGGTGGTCGAGGGGATGATTATGTGCACAATTTTAAGTTTGCCATAAGCATCAATGGAAGCGAAGAGAACTCGTATATAGGAGGATCGCCTTTCCAAGTGGTAATCAGCCCTCGATCAAACTCGAATGAGTGTCGAGAGTGGGAAGTGGCATCCGTCACGGTTAAAAAAATGGACGGAACCGTGTTCGACATAGATGTAGAGGAGTCTGGGCGTTATTCTGTTTGGCATACCCAACTGATAAATGAAAACCCGGTGGCATATGAGGTAGGAGCGTGGGTGTCGGAGTATGTGCTGGATTTGAACAGTTCAGATACAACGGTTTGGGTGTATATGGATGCGGTGTATGTTGACGAGTTTAATGAGCGTCATTTAGCACGGGTAGAAGAAGAATTTGATTCTATCATTCGAAGTGGTTGGTTTAAGACGAGGCATTAGCCGGGTGCCATGCTGGTGGCGTCTTGGGCACCTGCATGTCTTCGGAATAATCAAGACCTGCACATGCTTCGCATGAACAGGGCACCCAGCAATCGCCGAAAACAATACACTTCAGAGCTTCTTGGCAGAGCCAAGGAGGATCTCGTGGGGGAAGGTATAGCCTTCTGCGGTTTTGTAGGATTCGAGATTTTCTCTGGCTGTGGCTTCGATCTTCTGCTGTATGTCTTGTGGGAGGGCTGAGATATTGCCCCACTCGAGGAACGCTTGGAGGACGGGGTCGACGGTGTCGCTTTTCCACAAAATTGTATGATTCTCGAACTGTAAGTCAGTGAAGCTGTTGGCGGTGAGCGGCGATTCGTAGGCGCTCTCGTCAGCGCCGAACAAGGGCCCGTGGGGGAGTTGGGCTATATCGTGGTGGGTTGCGACCGCTCCAAAGAATGCGCCGACACTGCTCTGTGCTTCTGGGGGGCCCCAGACGACGAACGAAAAGCAGCCGCCGGGCTTGAGGACGCGAGCAATCTCGCTGAAGACTCGATGAGGGCGTGCCAAGTGATGAACGACAAAGTTGCTCGCGACGGCATCGAAGATTGCGTCGTCAAACGGCAGATCCTCTGCATTGGCTTCTTGGAAAGTGGCACCGGGATACCGTTGGCGAGCGATATCGATCATGGTGCCCGAGAAGTCGATTCCAGTGACGACAGCTCCGAGATCAGTAAAGGCGCCCGCGACATGACCCGGGCCGCAACCAAGATCGAGGACCTTGTTTCCGGTTTTGATGCGTGCGGCGTCCCAGAGGAGCTGCACGGTTTCGCCGGTGAGGTCTGCAAAGTGACTGAGGTATGCCTCAGCGCAGCGCGTCCAAGTTTCAAGCTCGTATTGGCTTACTACATCCGCATTCAGCTGGTCAGTCATATAAGATTCCCCTTTGTAAGATTGAGCGGCATGGTAGCAGAAATGACCAAAGCCTGCGCACGCTTCGCATGAACAGGGCCCCCTAGGGTTGTGGATCGCTGAGAATCGGTCTCATTGGTCCTATCCTTCTTGAATGAGCGATTCCCAATCTACAGCTTTATCTACAGACCCGATCATCGGCATCGATCTCGGGACGACCAACTCGTTGGTGGCCTTCGTTGATGCGCATGGAGGGCAAGGTGCGCGGGTGTTGGGGGAAACGGGTGGGCAGCTGATGCCTTCGGTTGTGCGGGTGGAACTCGACGGGTCGGTCGTGGTCGGGCAATCGGCGGCGGACGGGATCGTCGAGTTTCCGGATCGGACGATCAACTCGATCAAGCGGCTGATGGGGAGATCACTCGCCGACGCGTCGGCGGATCTGAAGTATCTGGGGTACGAAGTGATCAGCGGCGAGCACGATACGGCCAAGGTGCGGGTGATGACGGATGCGGGCGTGAGCGTGCTCTCTCCGGAAGAAGTATCGGCGATGATTTTGTTGGCGCTCAAAGAACGAGCCGAGAAGGCATTGGGCACGGCGGTGTCCAAGGCGGTTGTGACGGTTCCGGCGTACTTTGATGACGCCCAACGACAAGCGACGCGGAATGCTGGGCGAATGGCCGGGCTCGAAGTGGTGCGGATTGTCAACGAGCCCACAGCGGCGGCGTTGGCGTATGGGATCCGGGCACGCGATGAGAAAAGTGCACAGACGATCGCGGTGTATGACCTGGGCGGCGGGACATTCGATATTTCGATCTTGAAACTGATCCCGGGCGATGAGCACAACGCGACGGAGTTTTTTCAGGTGTTGGCGACCGCTGGCGATACGCATCTGGGCGGGGATGATGTCGATCACATGATCGTCGAGTTGTTCGTAGGTGAGATCGGCGAGCAGCTTGAATTGAAAACTGAGAACACCAGTTTGTCATGGGATTCGTTTGATGCGTCGACCAAGCGGGCGTTGATCGAGTTTGCGAGGGGTGTCAAGCACAAGCTCTCCGAGGAGCACGCAGCGACGGTGTCGATTGATCTGGGGAATGGAAAGAAGTACGAGCGGAGTATCAGCCGAGTTGAGTTCGAAGCGATGATTGAAGAGTGGGTCGATCGCTCGATAAGCGCGTGCGATCGGGCGATGCGCGATGCGGGCAAATCTGCGGGTGGATCGATTAAGATTGACTCGGTCGTCATGGTTGGCGGCTCGACGAGAATCCCGTTTGTGCGCACAAAGGTGGGGGCGTTCTTTAGCGTTGAGCCTTATACCGCGATCGATCCGGATCGGGTCGTCGCGATGGGCGCCGCGTTGCAGGCGGGGATTATCGCCAACGGGCTCGCGGGCGAAAAATCAGATGCGTTGTTGCTCGATGTGATCCCGTTGTCGCTGGGGATTGAAACCGCGGGCGGCGCGGTGGCCAAGCTGATCATGCGGAACACGACGGTGCCTGCAAGGGCCGTCGAGCGGTTTAGCACAAGTGTCGACGGGCAGGTGAATGTAAAGATTCAGGTTGTGCAGGGCGAGCGTGAGATGGTTGCGGATTGTCGTTCGCTGGGGGTGTTTGATCTGCGGGGGATCCCGCCGATGCCTGCGGGGGTGCCCAAGTTGGTTGTTGAGTTCTTGGTCGATGCGAATGGTGTGTTGAATGTGTCGGCGATCGAAGAACGATCGGGCAAGCGTGCGGCGATTCAGATCGTGGCGAATCATGGGCTGACGCGTGATGAGGTGGATCGGATTGAGGCTGAGAGTTTTAAGCACGCGCGCGATGACATGACCCAGCACCAGGTGGTGGATCTGATTACGAACTCGTCGCTGGACTACAAATGGATTTCCGAGCGGCTGGGCAAGCTGACGGATCTGCTTGATGATGACTATCGTGATGAGCTGGAATCGAAGCTCGATGTGCTCAAGAAGTTTATCAACAAGGCGAAGTTTGATTGGCGATCGGTGGAGCCCAACGCGTTCCATACGGCCAAGGAAGATTTGGATCATTCGAGCATGAGGCTTCAAGAGATCGGGATCGCGGAATCATTGAGGCAGGATCAAGAAAGCTGAGCATTATGAGCGAAGACATCCGCCCGATTATCCCGCCCAAGACGAGAACGCACGATATCGGATTGGTTGCGGGGCCGATGCTTGCGACTCTGGTGTATCTGCTGCTCGGCGAATCGGTCGGTCTCTCCGAAGAAGCACGCAGGCTCGCGGGGATCACGGTGCTGATGGCGTCGTGGTGGGTGAGCGAAGCGATCCCGCTTTCGGCGACGGCGTTGCTCCCGATCGTGTGTTTTCCGGTGCTCAATATCTTGCCGATCGATGAGACAACCGCGCGGTATGGGCACAAGCTGATTTTCTTGTTTATGGGCGGGCTGATGCTCGGCAAAGGGCTCGAGCGGTGGGGGGCGCACAAGCGGTTGGCGTTGCTGATAATTTTGTTGGTAGGGACTCAGCCTCGGCGGATTGTCGGGGGGATCATGCTCTCGGCAGCGATCTTGAGCGCGTTTGTGTCCAATACGGCGACCGCGATGATGATGCTCCCGATTGTGCTTTCAATGAGTGTGCTCGCTGGGGGTGATGATTATGAGTCGAAGGGTGCCAAGCGGTTTAGTGTGTGTTTGTTGTTGGCGTTGGCGTATGGGGCGTCGATTGGTGGGATTGCGACGCTGACGGGCACGCCTCCCAACGGGTTTTTGGCGGGGTTTTTGACGCAGGAGATGGGCATCGAGATGTCCTATGCGCGTTGGCTGAGGATGGGTGTGCCACTCTCGGTGGTGATGCTGCCGGTGAGCTGGGCGTATCTGGTGTTTATCGCGATGCCGGTGCGGATCGGGGAGATTCCCGGCGGTCGCAAATACATCCGCGAGCGCCTCGATGCGCTTGGGCCGATGGGCAGCGCGGAAAAACTCTCGGTGTCGATCTTCGGGCTGACCGCGTTTATGTGGATCAC
>CAJXXI010000012.1 GCA_913062615.1 uncultured bacterium
AGCGTGACGGCACGGTCAAGCTTCGCAGCGATGGCGGGATGCTTTCGGATCGCGATGCGATGGCTGTGGGCGTCGAGTAAACCCAATAGCAAATGAATACGCACAGCACCCCGGGCTCTCCGGGGTGTTTTTTATGCTGAGAAAACCCGTCCGAGAACTCGAATGATCGGATGGGTTATGCCGTGTTGTCTCAACGCAACAGGTCCGAATCAGTTTGGTGTGGTTAAATCACCACATGATGAGCGACATGTGTGGTCATCGGGTCGAAAATAGGCTTGATGAGTACCAACAACAACAATCCGACGCCCGATGATTTCAACCAGAACCCCGCGCCCGAGAAGAAGACCATCCGCCCGCCGGGCATTCTTGAGGTGCGTGATCCATCGTCTGGGCCGGTGGCTGCCGATCGGTTGACCGTGCTTGCACACGATCTGAGCAACATGCTCGATGGGTCGATGCGATGGCTCGGGCTCGCGGCAGCAGCATTGCCCGAAGAAGACCGTACACGCGATCTCGATGACATCACCAAAGCACGCGAGCAGATCAAAACGGTTCTTTCGACACTCGAGCGGATGAGCTCGATGGTCAACGCGGCGATGCGATCAAAGTCTGTCCCGATCGGATCGCCCTTGCTTGGGGTTTCGAGCGTGGTGACCATCGCGATGGTGATCGATCACGCCGTGGATGTTGTCCGCCCACTTGCAAGCCAAGCCGGCGTGCGGATCGAGGTGCGGATCGACCCACGCGCAGGAAGATTGCCCGCTGGTCCAATGTACACCGTTGTGCTCAACGGATTGTTCAATGCGGTGCAGTCGATCTCCAAGACAACCAGTACAGACTCGCTCGATCCGGGCGGGTTGATCGAGATCATCGCACGGGTGGATACCAAACGAGAAGAAACCGTGATCGAAATCTTCGACGACGGTATCGGGCTCGACATAAGCGTCCGCAACAACCGAGCATTCAAGCACGGCGTCACCACCACCGACGATCATCAGGGCATCGGGCTCTCGATGGCCCACCAGATCGTCGAGCAGCTCGAAGGGATCATCACGCTGACGGTTCGTGAAGATCGTGCGACATCAAAACGCCCCGGGGCGGTGCTTCGGGTGTGTATCCCATCGGTAAGCGAACCTGATGAAGGCCAAAGCATTGGTGATATGGAAATCGGCAAATAATGACCACCGACCATCCACGCATTCTGATTATTGATGACGATCCGATCGTTGCTGATTCCTTGGCGCAGTTCTTCAACAACGAAGGGTGCAAGGCGGCGGCTGTCTATTCGCCGTCGGCTGCGCTCCATGAACTGAATCAAGCCAAGGAGAGCACCGCAGGCGCGTACCAAGTCGCGATCTGTGATATCAACCTGCCCGAGATGGGCGGGCTAGAACTGCTCCGCGAGATCATCAAGTCCCACCGCCAGACTTCGGTCATCATGCTCACCGGGTACGGCACGGTAGAAACCGCGGTGCAGGCACTGCGATTGGGCGCGGTTGATTTTCTCACCAAGCCCGTCATCGACGATGAGCTTCGCCTTGGGCTCGAACGCGCATTGCGCCATCACGAGCTCACCTGCGAAAACACCACCATGCGGACGCGCCTCGAAACAACCTTCGGGCTGGGCAACATGGTCGGAGACGATCATCGGATGCTCAAAATATCTGAGACCGTCCACGCGGTTGCCAACTCGCGGACAACCGTTCTGATGACCGGCGAATCGGGTGTGGGCAAGAGCATGATCGCGAGTGCGATTCATCAGGCATCGAATCGGCAAGCGAAGCCGTATGTAGAGCTTGCGTGTGGATCGATCCCCGAAACACTGCTTGAATCTGAGCTCTTCGGGCATGTCAAGGGCGCATTCACCGGGGCGCATGCGGACAAGGTCGGCAAGTTCCTCGCGGCCGACGGCGGAACGCTCTTCCTCGACGAGATCAACAGCGCATCGCCCGCGATGCAGCTCAAGCTTCTGCGTGTGCTTCAAGAACGCAAGTTCGAGCCAGTAGGTTCCAACGAAACAATCGAGGTGGATGTACGGGTGATCTTGGCGAGCAATCAGCCCCTCGAAGAGTTGGTCGCATCGGGCGAGTTCCGTCAAGATTTGTACTACCGGATCAATGTCGTCAAGATCGAAATGCCGCCATTGCGTGAGCGGGTTGGTGATATCCAGACCCTCGCCGAGCATTTCCTTGATCTCCAAGCAAGCGAGCTGGGTCGCCAGTTCACCGGGTTCACCCCTGATGCGCTCGATGTGCTCCGCCGATATGCGTACCCCGGCAATGTGCGTGAGTTGTCCAATATCGTCGAGCGGGCTGCGGTGTTGACACGTTCGCAAACGATCGGGCTCGATGACCTGCCACCGGTAGTACTCGATTCAGAGCCCCAGCCAATGCGGATCACATCGCTGACCGATGATCAGCTTTGGGTGCCAATGACGCTCAACGACGCGATGCTCGAGCCCGAACGAAGGTTCGTGCTGGGCGCACTCGAAGCCAATGAGTGGAATCGTCAGCAGACCGCCGATGTGCTCGGGATCAACCGAACCACACTCTATAAAAAGATGAAGCACCTGGGCATTGATCCCGACGACCATGCACAGGCCAGTTGAGCCGACCACTCAACCCTTGATCCGACCAACAAGCGACGCGGCTTTGACCTCGACACCCTTGAGGATCGACTCAAGCATATCTCGGTTAGGCGCGTACTCCTTGGCGGTCGACATCGTCACCCATTCCCTGTTGACGAGTTCGGCAAAGTGCTGAGTAAACGAGATCATCCCCTCCTCGCGGCTCGATGCCACGATCGAAGGCAGATCCGAATCGCGTTCTTCGCGGATCAACTCACGAACCATCGGCGAAGTCAACAAAATCTCGACCGCGGGCACAACCTTCGAGCCTGTGATCTCGGAGTTGGCTGGGACCAGTCGCTGCGCACAGATCGCTTTGAGTGTCGCCGAGAGCGAGCTGCGCACAAACGCGCGTTCATCCTGAGGGAAGAACTCGAGCATGCGCCCGAACGCGCCCATTGTGTCTGAGGTGTGCAGGGTCGCGAACACCAGATGCCCGGTCTCAGCGGCTTGGATCGCGGAGAGCACCGTTTCTTGGTCGCGCATCTCGCCGATAAAAATTACATCAGGATCTTGGCGCACGACATGGCGGAGGGCTTCGTGAAAATCGACCACATCAATCCCGATCTCTCGCTGAGAGATGATTGATTGCTTGGGCGTGAACCGATATTCGACCGGGTCTTCGATGGTGATGATGTTCTCGCCTCTTGATGCGTTCACTTCGTCGAGCATGGCTGCGAGTGTTGACGACTTGCCCGAGCCCGTCACACCAACAATCAGCACCAATCCTTCGCGTTCTCTGTGCACAATTTGCGAGTAGACTTCGGGCAGATGGAGATCGTTGTAGCTCGGAATCTCGGCCTTTACGCGCCGAACCGCGGCGTGGGTATGGTTACCCGAACGGAGCAGGTTGATCCGGAACCGATCGCCGCCCTGTCCATCGGCGCCTTCGAGATGCCACGCGAAATCAAGATCGCCGGTCTCTTCAAACTTTTTCTTCTGAATATCGGAGAGCAACGGGTCGAGCAGATGATCCGCTTCTTCTTCGGTGACAGGCTCGCCATCGATCGGGCGAAGCGAGCCGCCGATACGATAGGTTGGAGGGATTCCGACCTTGATATGAAGGTCAGACGCGTCGAGCCGTGCCATGGCCGCGAGCAGCTTTTTAATATTGAGAGTACCATGAATCATCGCAACTCCTCTATTTTTCGAACTTCCTGTCCTTGCGCATTCTATCGTATTTTCGTCCCAAATGGAAATGCGAACCCCTGCTCCCTCTGAGATACCGGCTTACTCATCTACGAATATCCCATACAACGACGAGTTTTTCGGCGTATCTTCATTGAATGATCCCGCTTTGAAGATCACAATATTCGCTCACGTAGGCTAGTAATTCCCGCCGCCATAATTATCGTTTCCATCACATTGATCGAGATAGAATGACAAACTCAACACCTTATCAGCATCGGAGTGATACAAGTTTGACCCAGTTTGCCCGAGCACCGCGCCCGCGTTCGAGGGGTACCGACCGTCGCGGCCATGATCGAGAAGCATCGCGATGGATTGATCCCAAGTACCCTCCTGACTCGCTCCGGTCATCGACCAATATCCCGTTGCTCAATGGGCCGCGAAGCCCTGCCCGTACCGATTGTCAAAATACATGAATTCACTCGAAAAACACGAACTTTTCGCGTCCTCACTCCATGCCCAAGATCGAATGCATGTACCATAAGCCCAATGACCAATATGATGAGCTCAACCCAAAGCCCTGCCACGCCAGAATCCAAGCCGTTCAACGAACGGCTCACCGGCGAACGCATCCTCGACGCCCAAGGCAATCCTGCCCAACCCAGCAATGCACTCCCCTTTGAGAGCGATAGCCCGGTCCCGACAATGCTCGTCGAGCGGGAGCTCAACTACCTGCATTGGCTTGCGTGCAATCTTGAAGGCACCGGGCGTGTAGTCGAGCTGGGATGTTTTCTCGGGGGCTCGACCTCGGCGCTCGCCGCGGGACTCAGGCTCAATAATCCCTCAACAAAGCCAATCCTTACCTACGACGCGTTTCACACCCCCCCGATGGATCAGCCTCATCTCATCGCATGGCTTGGTTCGTACGGGCTTAAACCCGACCAGCGGTTCCGCGATCAATTCGACCAATACAATCGCGACTGGCTCGACCAGCTCATTATTCGTGATGGCTGGATCCCCGAGAATGTGACTCTTGAGCAAGAACTTGAACAGTATCCTGAGCAAGAACCTATCGAGTTGCTCTTTATCGATGCCGCCAAAACATGGGATGTTCATCTCTCGATCCTGCGCACCTTTGCCCGCCACCTCCAAGCAGACGCCACACTGGTTCAACAAGATTTCTTTGATGTTGAAACACCTTGGATCCCGTTGCATATGTGGCAGTTGCGTGATGTGCTTGAGCCTATGGATGTCATCTTGGGGACTCCGACGGTGTCGTTCCGCTGCAAGGATAATCTTAACGAGCACTTATCGCAACCCTCAGCACTGACGGATCTTGCGGACTCTTCGCTCAGGGATCAGGTTTGGAGCGACATCCTCGAGTACTGGTCAGATCTCATCGGCGTGAACGCTGCGGGGTTTATATATGGGCATGCCGCCAAGCACTCGATTCTTGCGGGTGATGGTGATGGCGCTGCCCGCTGGGGAAGGCTATATGAATCTTGGATCAGATCCTCGCACAGCACAAAGGTGTATGTGACTCCGGGATGGGATGGGGTGATCTCGATGATGCCCAAAGCACTCGCCCAGCATGATGGCTTGACCAAATCTGCCTGTATTTTTTCAGCAGAACTCGCCATCGGAAACCGACGCCCCGATAGAAAACATCCACGAGACCGCTCCCCTTCATACCCTGCTGAACAGCGGATCAATGTCTGGAACACAACCCTCGCACGCCTCGAGGAAAGCAATCATTTCCAGATCGCGATCTTCGGTGCGGGAAAACACACAGACTGGCTCCTTTCTAGTTTTCGCCTCCAAGATCGGATCAGAGTCTCCTGCATTATTGATGATTCACCCTCAACAGATTCTATCTGTGGGATCCCTGTTCTGAGCCCGCATGATTCAAAACCGATTCTCATGGAAGCAAGCGCGATTATCCCTTCCTCTGATTCTTTCGAGCCTCAGATACTCAACCGAATGACTTCGCTCTTCTCAGACTCATTCAATGGCGAGCTCATCAGCGTATATACACACCCCGACGAACAAGATAGCCTATCGAGAGAATGGCGATACACTGTCCATCCCTCACGCAACTACACGCCCCAAGAACACGACAGACCAAAGCACAAAATCATCTCGTCAACGCAGGAAAGACTACTCCTCGGGCTTCAACCCGATCGCCCATGGGCCAATGAATGCGCGACGCGATACGCTGTCCCGGATTGGGTCGATGGATATATCGATTTTGCGGATGTTGTTTTCCTCTGGGATCTGATCGAATCGATCCGCCCAAACAACATTGTCGAAATTGGAACCGCTTCGGGTGTCTCCACGGCGTTACTCCTCGCAGGGATCGAGCAGTTCTGCGATCAAAGAGCACAAGTGCATAGCTTTGACATCGCAACACGATGCTACTTTGATTCACTCCGTCCGCTGGGTTCGGCGATCGGTGAAATGGCTTCTAATTTGATAGATCGAGCGTGTTTGTATGCCCAGGCTGACGCAATGGATGCCGCATCATGCTTTGCCCCTGGTGAAGTTGACTTTGCATTCATCGACGGCGACCACGCGCACCCCTCGACAACCCTCGACCTTCTCTCACTCATCTACGCACTGCGTCCGGGCGCATGGGTCGCACTCCATGATATCGAACTGAGCAAAATGCACCCCCACCTCAACGAGATACCCGGACAAGGAACAACCGGCCCAGAGCGACTCTTTCAGGCGTGGCCGTTTGAAAAAATTCAGCCAGCTGGGGACCGCCCAGAACAAAAAAATATCGGCGCTATCCGCATGCCTGAACATGTAGCAGATGCGATCCCTCACCTGCTCTCGCTTCTACGTGGACCCTGGGAAACATTCGCCAAGCCAAACCCAGAGTTCGCCTCGGCACTCGATCAACTTACCGAGATCGGCGGATGAATAACAACCAACACAATCAAAGCGTTGTCTCCCTAACAAACTCGATCTCATCGAGTATTCGTTCGACGGCCAAACGCAATGTGCTTATTTGCGAGCCTCAGCTCTGCTCGTATCTATTGCCCTACCTCCCCGCGATGTGGGGCGTGCTCAAAACCTACTGGGAGACGCACGCCCATTCGGCAGAGATGATCCATTGGCATGACCCGGTGTACAAGATGGACCCGCCCGAGCAGATTATCGAATCAATCAAAGATCTCCAGATCGATGTGCTTGGGTTGAGCTGCTACACCTGGAACTGGCGTCTGCAGCGTGAGATCGCCCAACGGATCAAAGAGGCACGCCCGCAGTGCCTGATCATCGCCGGGGGCCCGCACCCGGACTACCGCGATCCGTCCTTCTTCGATGACAACCCATTTATCGACGCGGTCGTCGTGAAGAACGGCGAGGTGCCCTTCAACCAGATCCTCGAACGCGTGCTCTCATTTTCCGAGATGCTGGATCTCTTCGATGCCGATGAGCCGCTCGCTGATATCCCCGGTCTCGTCCTGCCCGGACGAGGAGGCAAGCTCACCGCGCCAGTAGAATCGCCAGCCGATTTCGACACCAGCGCGTACCTCGCCCAACGACCGTATTACGAGCAGTTCCTCCGCGATCACCCCCAGGGTGTGGTCGCCGCGTGGGAGACGAGCCGAGGGTGCCCGTTCCGGTGTTCATACTGCGACTGGGGATCGAGCACGATGTCCAAGGTCCGCAAGTTCGATATGGGTCGGCTCAAAGAAGAGATCGACTGGTTCGCCCGCTCGGGGGTGTGTGTTATTTTCTCGGTTGATAGCAACTTTGGGATGTTCAAAACCGATGTCGAGATCACCGACGCGATCGTCGACGCCAAAGCCAACCATGGGCACCCTTCGTATTTCATCTACTCCAACGCCAAGAATGTCCCCGCACGCACTGTCGAGATCACACGAAAGGTTGTCGGGGCCGGGCTCGAGACGGCTCATACCCTCTCGATCCAGCACAGTTCGCTCGATGTGCTCGAAGCGACCGATCGAGAGAACATCTCGATCGAGAAGCAGATCGATGTCGTCCGCGCCCTCCAAGCCGACGGCTTGCCCATCAGCGTCCAGCTCATCCTCGGGCTCCCCAAAGACACCCCCCATCTCTGGCGCACCACCTTTACCGACCTGATGGAATGGGGTATCCACGACGGGCACACGGTCACGAACTATCACCTGCTGCCCAATGCCCCCGCTGCCGACCCGGTGTATCGAGAGCAATGGCAGATCAAGGGCATCGAGCGGTACATCTACGACGGGCCAGGCTGGCGAGAAGATATCCCTGTCGACCCGCTGACCTACCCGCGTGGCGAGGTGATTATCTCGACCTCCTCATTCAGCTGCGATGACTGGGTCACGATGAGCACCGAATCGTCCGTTCTTCGCGGGCTCCACAACACCGGGCTTACCCAATCGATCGCACGCTATCTCCGATCGACACACGACATCAGCTACCATGCGTTCTACTCGGATCTGCTCGATTCGTTCTTGCCGAGCTTATCGCTGACCAACCCAATGCTCAAAACGCTCAAGGACTGTTTCAATCAGTTCATCGTTGACGATTCCTTCTTGGCGATGCTCCCGATTCCCGGCGGGCTCGACTCGGATCTGATCGTTGAGCCCCACCGCTGGTTCTTTGCGAGCATCTGCCGAGATGTGGACCAGTTCTATGACGCCCTGATCGTGCACCTCAAAGCGTTGTATCCTTCGATCGCACAGATCGAGAGCATCTGTCATTACCAACGGCACATCCTTGTGCTCCCACGATTCATCCCCAATTCCGAAACAACCGTTGAACTTGATCATGACTGGCCGAGCTACTTTGCCAATCCTGATACGCTGATCGCCGGGGATCTCCTCCCTGATGCGGTTGCAACACCCAACGGGATCATGTCGATCGAGGATACGGGCTGGAATGATGGAACAGGCAGCGGCGAGTACGATTGGGAGCCCGGCGAGACCCACGCCTCTTGGATCCGGTGGTTCTATTCAATGGCTTCAAACCGCTTGTCGGCGACCAAGTGCAACCACCAAATCCTGCGTGTGCTCGAACAGGTTTAACCAACTGGTTGAGGCTAACTTATGCGGCCACCAGCTTATACGACCAACTGATAACACCGGCACCAAAAATGGCGCCGGCGTTTCATAGAAAGCGGGTGTACAGATTTGAACTGTCGACATTCACGTTGGCAACGATTTCCGGCAACTCCCGGGTACGACGGAGTTTGTTTGTATATCACGTCCTGATAATTTAACTCAACGATCCTAAGGGTTCACGGTAATTCACAACGCTGATCTGGGTCGATGAACTTCACGCCCAGACCAAAGCGTATCTTGACGAGGAGATTCTTCTACATCGTGTGTCCCCGTGTATGTGCGCGTTCAATGTCTTCGAGCACGAATCCGCGATTGACCCGGCGATAGAAATCCGCGGCGAAAAAATAAAGATGATCAACGAAACCAGACGGATCTGGCATGACCCAACACGCTCAGCTCTGCCGACCTGCGTGCGGTGACGATGTGTTCATCAGACATATCCGGATCGATCCGTAGAGCGATGAAAGGAGGGTGATGAAAGGAGGGTGATGATCTGGATTTGTGCGGATCAAATCAGGAAGGGAGCCGTTCTCAATGCCATTGAAATACTCGACGCACTGCGCTCCGAAGAGTCTTCCGCTTAAAGAGACTTCCAACCTTGCGGGAACCTGACACTGTGTGCCTTGCTTCCTGATTTACGGCTTCAAAGAAGGGCAAGTGTCGTTCAGAATTGACGCACACTCACTCGGTGCTTTGAGATTCTCCGATGACCAGTTCAATCTCAACGGTTGGAAATAATCGCTTCATCTCATCGGCTCCTGACTTACCCATCACCGATACGATGCTTGCGAGCGCATCGGCCGCTGTGGCATCCTCGGCAATCACGCTCACCGCTCTCTGCTCGGTCAGCCCGATCCCGGTTCGAGGGTCGAGAATGTGCGAGTATCGGATCCCTTGATGGACAAAGAACCGCTCCAGATCTCCTGAAGTGGCGATGCCACAGTTCGCGAGACGGACTTGCCGATGTCTTTGGATTCCGCTCTGGATCTCGACCACCCACCCCCGATTTTCGTTGGGTGGCGGATCTCCAACCGCGAGATCGCCGCCGAGATTGACCATCGCTGATGGATACCCTCGATCAACCAAAATACCCAACGCCTTGTCGGCAGCGTATCCCTTGCCAATCCCACCGAAATCTAGGATCATGCCCTCTACTCGAACACGCAACCGATTCTGGTGCCGATCTATATCTAAGTTGCCAAACCCGACCGATTGGCTCGCCTGTTCAAGCTCTGTAGAGGTAGGAATCCGATCCTCGTTGCGTGAACTCCGCCAGAGATGCGTATACGCCCCGACTGTTGGATCAAATGCACCCGAACTGAGTGCATGGAACTGCTCGGATCGATCGAGCACATCCCAAAGTATCTCAGACACTCGAATCCAGTCGCCGAGGGGTGCCTGTGTGACGCGCATCGCTTCTGAGGATGGGTCGTAATCTGTGAGCGCTCGTTCAATTTGTGCGATTTCTTTGAACGCATCCCCTGCAGCAACAGCAGCTTGCGACTCTGCCTGGGCATAAAGCGTAATTGTGCACCGAGAACCCATCAAGATCCTTGCATATTCATACCTTTTGAGGGTAGTCTGGGGGTTCAGATTCCTGATCGATTGATTCGTGGTGCACGATGTCATGCTCACCGCGATCAACACGCAAGAGATGATGGAGAATGAGATGCACTTTGTGATTTGTTTGCTAGGTTGCTTCATTGTATTGCCCGCATTTATGGGGATCGTACCTCAAAGCCACGTCCAAAGCGATCTGCCCGATTCATTTACCATCCGGATCCCAGGAACAACGATCCCGTTTACGATGATTCTCTGCCCAGCAACCCCGCTAGAGAACCTAGAGGGTTCAACAGAGTCGACCGAATCGCTCTATGTGCTGTCCACCGAGGTCACTTGGGATCTCTATGACATCTTTATTTTCGAGCTCGATGAGCCAGATGGTTCATCAGCTGCCGATGCGGTCACCCGACCGAGCAAGCCCTACATCCCCCCGGACCGCGGTTTCGGACATGAGGGATACCCGGCCATCGGGATGACCCGATCTGCGGCTGAGAGTTTTTGTGAGTGGTTGTCACTCAAAACTGGGCTCGCCATCAGACTACCGACACAAAGAGAGTGGGCATTCATCGCGGTGGGCAACTCGGATGATCCATATTGCTGCGGGATTGATGCGGATTCACTCGACCAAGCCTCATGGTTTGTGGATAACGCGGAGCACACCTCACATCCCGTCGGACAAAAACAACCAAACCGGTTCGGGCTCTTTGATATTCACGGGAATGCTGCGGAATGGGTGATCACTGATACCCGCAAGCCCATCGCGATGGGCGGAAGTTTTCGTGATGCCGCCGAAGAATGCGAATCGACTTCAACTCAAAAACAACTCCGTTCATGGAATGTGTCTGATCCACAAATACCCAAAAGCCAGTGGTGGCTCGCGGATTGTTCTTGGGTCGGGTTCCGGTTCATCGTCAATGCAGACAGCATCAATGAAACTACTTTAAAGGAGATTACTGATGACTGATCCCAATCCATCAGATCCAAACCGTCTTATGTCCCGCAGATCCTTCACCGCAGCGAGCGCTGCGATCGGTGCTGCTGCGGTCTTTACGGGCCCTACATTCGCAGGGCTGCCCAAGCTCAAAGGCGACAATGTGCTCAAGGTCGGGATCATCGGTTGCGGCGGGCGAGGCACCGGCGCGATCGTACAGGCACTCAAAGCAGATTCTGGCTCGGTGCTCTGGGCGATGGGCGATGTGTTCGCCGACAAAGCCCAGGGCTGCTTGGGATACATCAAAGACTCGATGCTCGATCTCGATGACGAAAGCGGAACAGATTCCTGGTCTAAAAAAGTTCAGGTCGACAGCTCCCGGATGTTCTCCGGGCTCGACGCGGTCGAACAGGTGCTCGCGTCGGGCGTCGATGTCGTGATCCTGACTACCCCGCCGGCGTTTCGACCCGCTCATCTGCGCCTTGCGGTCAACGCCGGCAAGCATGTGTTCTGCGAAAAACCGGTCGCGGTCGATGCAACCGGTGTCCGATCGGTCCTCGAATCTGCACGGATCGCCAAGAACAAATCACTCTCTCTGATGTCCGGATTCTGCTGGCGGTATCAGGATCAGGTCCGTGAGACCTTTGAAAAGCTCCTCGCTGGCGGGATCGGAGATATCCATACGATCCAGACCACATACAACACCACCGGATGGGTACGACCCAACGCCCGAAAAGCCGGGTGGTCTGATGCCGAGTTTCAGCTCCGGAACTGGCAGTACTTCACGCCGCTCTCCGCTGACCATGTCGCCGAGCAGGCGGTGCACGCAATCGACTGGCAGGCGTGGGCGATGGGCGATCGCCCTCCGGTCAGATGCTTCGCGGTTGGCGGCCGACAGACGCGCCCGGAGCTCGACGAGACAGGCAATGTGGACGACCATTTCTCGATCATTTACGAATACGCCAACGGCGTACGCGCCTACCACATGTGTCGACATTGGCCCAACACGCCTTCGGACAACTCCGCGTACATCCTCGGTTCCGAGGGCAACTGTGTGATGCAGCCCTGGAACGGGACGCACACAATCGAGGGCACCAACCCGTGGAAGGGAAGCGCCTCAAGCAATGACATGTACCAGCGCGAGCATGATGTGCTCTTCAAGGCGATACGCAATGGCAAGCCTGTGAACGATGGCGAGCGGATGTCTCACACCTCACTCTTGGCGATCATGGGGCGGATGGCAGCCTACACCGGGCAGGTCGTCACTTGGGAGCATGCGATGAACTCGAAGGAGGATCTCAATGCGACCCCGTGGACACTGGGCGATCGTGATACACCAACGCTCGCGATGCCGGGCTCAACTGAGTTAATCTAATCTATGTTTTCTGTTCAGGATGATTACAAGGGAACAAAAATGAACCGACGAGATTTTCTATTGACCAGTGCTGTCGGATCCGCCGCCATTGTCGGCACTTCGTTGCACGCCAAAGCGGGGTGGATTATGCCAATCGCACATGACAATAATCGTATCCTCAAGTCCCTCAAGTTCGGCATGATCGGCGAAGGCGACTCCATGCTTGAGAAGTTCGAACTCATCAAGTCCTGCGGGTTCGATGGCGTCGAGCTCGACTCGCCGTCGGACTTCAACCTCGACGAGGTCCTCGAAGCAAAGGCGAAAACCGGCATCGAGATTCCGGGCGTGGTGCTCTCGACCCACTGGGCAAAGCCGTTTAATAGCCAAAATGAATCCGTCCGCAAAGACGCGAAAACTGCGCTTGCCAAAGCGATCAAAGACTGCAAAGCGCTCGGCGGGACAACAGTCCTCGTCGTCCCCGCGGTGGTCAACGAGGCGATATCCTACAGCGACGCATACACGGTTTCGCAGCGTGAGATCAAAGAACTCGTGCCCATGGCTGAGGAACTCGATATCTCGATCGCTTTTGAGAATGTGTGGAACAACTTCCTGCTTTCGCCGATCGAAGCCGCCCGGTATGTCGACGAGTTTGAATCCAAGCATGTCGGGTGGTACTTCGACATCGGGAACATTGTCAACTATGGGTACCCTTCGCACTGGATCGAAACGCTCGGGCACCGGATCATGAAGCTCGATGTCAAAGGGTTCTCGCGACAGAAACGCGACGACGAGGGGCTCTGGAAGGGGTTCGGAGTCAAGATCGGCGACGGCGATGCGAACTGGCCTAATGTGAATAAAGCGCTCGATCGCATCGGCTACCGAGGGTGGGCATCAGCAGAGGTTGGTGGCGGCGGCAGAGATCGGTTAACCGAGATATCTCAGCGCATGGACCAGGTCTTTTCACAATCCCCACAATCAAAATCACCATAATCATCTCTCGTGAGGAGAAATCGTATGGCACATGACTGGACGCGAAGAGACTTTGTAAAAACCGGAGCAGTGATCAGCGCGGGCGCATTGGTTCCATCAGCGATGGCATCGCGCCTTGTACGCAATGTTGATGACACGATCCGCATCGGGGTCATCGGGTGCGGCGGCCGCGGAACGGGAGCCGTTGTCAATGCCATGAGCGCCCATCCAAGTGTGAAACTTGTCGCGATGGCGGACTTGTTCGCCGATCGGCTCGAAAGCTCATTCAACTGGCTCGCCAATGACGAGGACTACTCAAAGCAGACCGATGTTGATCCTGCACACCGCTTTGTTGGGTTTGATGCATACCACAAACTCCTCGCACTCGACGAGATCGATTATGTCGTCTTGGCTACGCCGCCCCACTTCCGCCCGATCCATTTCGATGCCGCGATCACCGCCGGCAAGCATGTGTTCATGGAGAAACCCGTCGCTGTCGATCCCGCTGGCATCCGCAAGGTGATCAACGCAGGAATCCGCGCCAAGCAACAGGCGCTCTCGGTTGTTGCCGGCACCCAGCGCAGGCACGAAAACGCATACCTCTCATTAATGGAACGGATCAAAGATGGCGATCTCGGCGAGATCGTCTCTGCCCGGTGCTACTGGAACCAAGGCGGGCTCTGGGTGCATGATCGCAAACCCGAATACTCCGACATGGAATGGCAGTGCAGAAACTGGCTGTACTTCACATGGCTCTCGGGCGATCACATCTGCGAGCAGCACATCCATAACCTCGATGTCATGAACTGGGTGATGGATGGGCCACCGGTCAAAGCGACCGGCATGGGCGGGCGAGAAGTCCGCAAGGCAGAGAAATACGGCAACATCTTCGACCACTTCGCCATCGAATACGAATACCCCAACGGCATGACCGTGCAGTCGATGTGCCGACAAATTGACGGGTGCGCAGGACGCGTTGAAGAAAAGATCATCGGCACCAAAGGGCGATCCACATCACGCCCGGGGTACGCGGTGATCGATGGCAAAAACGCGTGGCGATTCAGCGAATCTAATCGCAATCCCTACGAGCAAGAACATGTGGATCTCATCGCATCAATCCAGGGAAACGGACGCTATCTCAATGAAGCCAAACGCGTCGCCGAGTCCACGCTGACCGCGATCATGGGGCGGATGAGTACCTACACAGGAAAGACCGTGAGCTGGGAGCACGCGATGAACTCATCGCTCGATCTCTCCCCATCTGCGTACGCGTTTGCTGATCTTGAAGTGCGCCCGGTATCGGTACCGGGCAAAACGCCGTTGATTTGAGATCTTATCTGCACGATCACAAGGAGTGTTTCAATGGACAGAAGATCATTTATTGCGAGCGCCGGCGCCATAAGCGCGGTCGCCGCGACCACGCTCGGCAAGCCAGAAGCCCCAGCAGGCGTTGTACGAACTAATGCCAACAGGTTCTCGATGAAGTTCGCGCCCCACTTCGGGATGTTCTCTAACCATGCGGGAGACGATCTCGTCTCGCAGCTTGAGTTCGCCTCCGATGCGGGGTTCTCGGCCTGGGAGGACAACTCCATGGCGGGACGCTCGATCGAAGAGCAGAGCAAACTGGCCAAGGCAATGCAGCGGCTCGATATCGAAATGGGCGTCTTTGTCGTCAACATGAGTACCGCGTGGGGGCCTTCATTCTCCAAGAACAACAAGGGCGACCTCGAAAAGTTTTTGGAAGAAACGAGGACAGCTGCCCAGGTCGCCAATCGGGTGAATGCGAAGTGGGCAACAGTCGTGCTCGGGACCCGTCATCCTCGCATCGACCTTTCGTACCAGACCGCATACGCGATCGATGCACTCCGCCGAGCGAGCGATATCCTCATGCCCGCCGGGCTCACGATGGTGCTTGAGCCGCTCAACCCACGAGATCATCCGAACATGCTGCTCGCCGAAATGGGACACGCGTTCGAGATTTGCCGGGCGGTGGACTCGCCGGCATGCAAGATTCTTGATGATCTCTACCACCAGCAGATCACCGAGGGGAACCTAATTCCAAATATCGATCGTGCGTGGGATGAGATCGCATATTTCCAAATCGGTGACAATCCCGGACGGCGTGAACCAACCACCGGCGAGATCAACTTCAAAAAAATATTCACACACATCAAAGACAAAGGGTTTACAGGAATACTCGGGATGGAGCACGGGCTCTCAAAGGGCGGCAAGGAAGGCGAGATCGCTCTCATAGAGGCGTATCGAGCTTGTGACCCGATCTCGTAGGATCTCAACATTTTGACCAACGTTCGATGAAGGCGTGCTCTGAGGCATGCTCAGGTTGTTCTACAGGAACCACCAATTGACAACCCCCGGCACCATTTGGTACCGGGGGTTTCATAAAAGCGGGTGAACAGATTTGAACTGTCGACATTCACGTTGGCAACGTGACGCTCTACCACTGAGCTACACCCGCATAGAGTGTTTCGCAAAGCCAGTCAAAGACATGTCCCTGCGGGGGTAAAGATATTCCTCAAATGGGCGTTCGTCAAACGACTTTGGCAATGAACATGAAATGTGTCCATTTTGTAGCCCGCAAAGCCCCAAAAACTGGTTCTGATCGGACGATGACCCTGCCAGGGCCCTATTTCAATCGGCCAAACTGATCGCTGCTCCGCGTCTGCGGGCGTCGTTGATGGCATCCATCACCTGTGCCGAGGTATACGCATTTGAGAGCCAGATTGGATCTTCGATCCCCGGCGCGTAGACCACCAAGAACGGGATACCGGTCTGCCCGAGGGTTTCGTTGAGGTGCTTCCATCCCGGAGCCGTCGTGCTCGTCAGGTCGGCGACCATCGGGATCACATCGCTGCTGAGCAGCTCGCCCTTGACCGGGTTCCGCGAGAGCACCTTGGCTTCGAGGGCTTTGCAGTTCAAGCACCACTCGGCAGTAAAATCGAGCACAACAACCTTGCCGCTATCGAGCGAGGTGGCGAGGAACTCTGGCGTAAATGGCTGCCAGAAGTAATGATACTGATGCATCGTCTGGTTGTACGCGACAAACGAGCCGCTGGTGGCGAAGAACAGCCCCAACACGGAATAAGTCAATCGTGGACCAATGCGCTTGGTAATCTTGAAGGTCTGGAAGATCAGCCAAAGCCCGGTTGTGAGTCCAACTATCCCGATCGCCCACCAGTGCACCGCCTTGCCCCACCACGGGAAGACCCACTCGTTGCCTGAGCCAAATGAGATCACCGAAGTGCCGAGGAAGTATGCACCCGCTGCGAGCATGAGCAACCCCATCACATGCTTGATGAGTTCGCTCGCCGGGCCGGTGCGTGGGAGTTTTTCGATCAGCTTGGGGAACATCGCCAGCACGACATAGGGCAATGCCATACCGATGCCAATAAAGGCAAACACGGTCAATACCAACAACGCCGGCATGGTTGCAGCACCTGCGAGCAATGCACCCGCAACGAACCCGAAACATGGCAACCCGAGCACCGCGGTCATGATCCCGAAGACGAATGAACCTGATGCCGAGTCGGCCTTTGGATTCACCATATACACCTTCTGAGGCAGCTTGATCTGGAACAACCCCATGATCCCAAAGCTCATCACCACAATCACCACGCCGATGATCCCGGTGATCCACCAGATACCAAAGATAATCGATGGGTCGGTGAACTTGGACACAAACGCGACCGGGATGCCGATCCCGACCCAGAATGTAATCACGCCGATCGCCATCCACATCGAGAGCATAAACGCCCGAGACTTGCTCTCACCAGCGTGCGATGAGATCGTCATCACCTTGATCGGGATCACAGGGAGGACACACGGGGTGAGATTGAGGATGAATCCGCCAATCGCAGCACTCAACGCGAGGACAAGCACGCCCGCGAACGAGTTGGTATCAGGGATCACGAACATGCCGAGGAATCGGCGTTCGATCTTGACGGGCTCGTCGAGGGCTGTTGGCGTGCTGGTGTCATAGCCCGCGAAGGTATCTGACAACACTGGGACTGGTGCAGATTCGACGATGCTGATCGTTGCGACCAACTTCACATTCGTCGGCGGCAAACAAATGCTCTCATCACATGCCTGATATCCCAGATTAAGTTCAAGCGTCCGCTCGCCGAGGGCTGCACCTTGTGCGATGGTGACGGGGACA
This sequence comes from uncultured bacterium, assembly GCA_913062615.1. Classification (GTDB taxonomy): domain Bacteria; phylum Planctomycetota; class Phycisphaerae; order Phycisphaerales; family UBA1924; genus UBA1924. The sequence continues at coordinate 17,824 of CAJXXI010000012.1, forward strand.
TAGATGATCGCCTTGCCGGTATAGACCTGATAGCTGATCGGATTGCCGGTCATGAAGAAATCGACGCCAACCTCGATCGGGCTCGGCCAATGGATTGCTCCGAAGGTGACGCCTTCGATTTCTGGCAGCCGAAGTGTTGTTGGAACAGGATAAAAATCGCCCATTTCCTCAGGCACGATCGGCTCGTTGAGATTCGAGTGATAATGCTCATCATGATCGAGGATGACCGCGAGCACGAAATCGGTACCCGGCGAGACCTGATCGACTGATGACTCAATCGTCACCTGCACCGGCTCTTGGTCCGCACTCGGCGCTGACGAGACCAGCCCGCCGCCGAAGTCTGGCTGGGCATTGGCTGGTGAACCGAGCATCCCAACCGTCAAGACCGAGAGCAGACTCAGCACAACAGTTGAACGAACGATGAACTGGAGATGGTGAAATAATCGCATACAGCGTGGTTCCATTTGGAAAGAGGTGGGCCCTGGAGCATCCAGAAACAACTCAGCCTTTGATATCCTATTCGGTTCAAGCCCGATGATCGCTTGGCAGATGATTCTCCCATCTCAAACCACTAGGCAACAGTTTTTGTTCCAGAAAGATCAAAGTCTGCACATGGAAGATCAAGATTTTTGATACACACAACCGATAGCAAAGGGTGTATCTCCGTCGTATTCGGGGGTATTGGTCTGCATTGACCCGCTTCCACCCGTCGCAAGTTTCCATTGGAACCATCGCCGCCATGAGCATGTTGGACCAAAATGAGATTGATGCCCTGCTCAACGCGGTCGACCCCGGTGACGAGGCCGAGGAGGCAGATGATGTCCAGATGATCTTCTCGCGCTCGCGAAAAGACCTCGACACCGTCGAAATTCGAGAGTATGACTTTAAAAGACCCGAACGGGTGTCCAAAGACCAGATGCTCGCCCTTGAAACACTCCACGAAGCTTTCGCCAGAAACTTTGGCGCCTCTTTATCAAGTTTCTTGCGCACAATCGTCGAGGTCCGCGTCGCGGCATGTGAGCAGATGACTTATGGCGAGTTTGTCTCCGGGCTGCCAAACCCGACGAGCTATAACCTGATTCAGCCTGACAAACTTGAGGGACAGATGTGCCTGGAGGTTTCGCCGCTCATCATTTATCCGATCATCGATCGGCTCCTCGGTGGCACCAACCAAGACCTGTTCATCCCCCAACGCCCGATGACCGCGATCGAGCAACGCCTGATCTCCAATGTCCTCCGACGAGGGCTTGATGCACTTTCAGAAGCGTGGGAAAGTGTCCGCGAGCTCCAGTTCGAGATCGTCGCCCACGAATCTAACCCTCAACTCGTCCAGATCGTCCCACCCAACGAGGTGGTGATGGTGATCGGGCTCGAGGTCCGGATGGCATCGCGTGCGGGCACGATGAACCTGTGTATTCCTTATAATGTGATCGAGCCGGTGATGGATGAGCTGAGTTCGCAGAGCTGGTTTGCGCTCAGCCGAAGCGAGGGAGATAACACTTCTGTCGATCGCATCACCGATAACCTCGATCAGACCGGCGTGGAAGTCGCTGCGGTGCTCGCGGAGACTACGATTACGCTCAATGACCTGAGCGAGATGAAGGTCGGCGACATGATCGTCACCTCCAAAAAAGCCAAAGACCCCGCCCTGATTCTTGTTGGACGAGAATCGAAGTTCCTTGCCCATGTCGGTCAGCACAACGGCAACCGGGCGGTCCAGATCGAGCGGTCGGTTACCCGTGGCGATCGGGTCCAGAGCCGGTTCCAAGACAAATAAAGCCCTTTTCTCATTCCTCAATCCGCGATTGCCCTCCCCGAAAGAGTTGATTCTCTCTGGGTGTGTTCTATACTTGGTCGGAATCTCCGGGCGTGGTGTTCGGAGAAGGAGTATGTCATGCATATGGTCTTGCGCCATCATGGGTAAGCGGCTTTCGATCAACCTCGAAACCGTGCTTGCGAGGAAGGGACGGACAATGCGATAAACGCTGCGTCCATCCTGATCTGGCAGGCGATAGGGATTCTCCCTGTTGTCTCAAAGCGTTCGACCGCGGCTTTTCATGCTTCGCGGTCATTTGTATTTTTGCATCCCAACCCGATTGGGATCATTTGCCAGTAAAAACAGCGCCAGAACAACCCAACATCTCAGCAACCAAACATCCCAATCGCCCACAATACACGGGCACAAAGCACCGGAGCCAGCCATGAACACAGCAGAAATGATGCGAATCCTCGATTCGATTGCACGCGATCGCAATGTAGAAAAGAGCCTCTTGATCTCTGATCTTGAGACCGCGATGGTTTCGGCGTGTCGAAAGTTCTTTGGCACACTCGACGCCGACGAGTTCCAATGTACGGTTGATCCGATCACAGGCGAAATCCAGCTCTTCCGGTATAACGAACCAATGGATATGGACCCGGGTGATTTCGGACGGATCGCTGCCCAAACATTTAAACAAGTAATGATCCAACGGTTCCGCGATGACGAACGCCAGTCGCTGATGGAAGAATATTCCACACGCGTGGGCACCCTCATTACCGGCATCGCCCAGCGATACGACCGAGGCGCAATGGTTGTACAGGTCGATCGGGCCGAGACCGTCATGCTCCGCTCGGAACAAATCCCCGGCGAGCAGTTCATGCCCGGCGATCGCGTCCGCGCCATGATCCTTGACGTGAAGGAAATGGGCTCACAAGTCAAAATCTACCTCTCACGCGCTCACCCAGACTTCATACGTAGGCTCTTCGAGGTCGAAGTCCCCGAAGTCATGGAACGCACGATTGAAATCAAAGCGATGTCACGCGAACCCGGATATCGCACCAAGATGGCGGTTTCTTCGATCGACTCGAAGATCGATGCGGTCGGCGCGTGCGTTGGTATCCGTGGGTCACGGATCAAAACAATCGTTGAAGAACTCAACGGCGAAAAAATCGACATTGTCCGCTGGAACGAATCATCACAGATCCTTATTGCAAACGCACTTAAGCCCGCAGAAGTCAACGAAATCTCGTTGTGCTTTGAGCTCGGGCGAGCAACGGTTGTTGTTCGTGACGACCAACTCTCGCTGGCGATCGGTAAGCGAGGGCAGAATGTCCGCTTGGCTGCCCGATTGACGGGTTGGGACGTTGATATCTTGACGCCTGAAGAGTTCACCAAGGGCTTGACGATCCTGTCGGAAACTCTCCAGACTATCGAAGGCATCACCGACGAAATGGTCGATCGCTTGGCAGCGCTGGGCATGATCTCGGTGTTCGATATCGAAGAAGTCGGCGAAGAGATGCTCTTGACGGAGCTCGAACTGAGCGAAGAAATTGCAACACAAGCGATCGAGTTGTGTGCAACCAGAGCCAAGAAAGTCGCAGCCCAGCAAGAGATTGACAAAGCAGAAGCCGCTGCACGCAAGGCCGAGGAAGAGCAAGCCGCATCGGCGATTCTTTCAGGCGGAGTATCTGGCGATGCGTCACCAGAGGTTGCCGCCGCGGCGATTCTTGGTGCGGTGGCTGCAGAGCCACCTGCGGATTCCGACGTGGGATCTACCGAACCCGACAAGGCATCCGAGAACAGAGCTGCCGATATCCTTGGCGGCGATTGATACACAGACCCACCCCCGGGCATGTGTGTACATGCTTGGGCGAGAACGATTGAGACCGAACGAGACACGACCGAAACGAACCGCAACACGCGTTGGAGCAGCAGTTGGCCAATACACGAATCTTTGAAATCGCAAAAGACCTGGGCATTAAGTCCAAAGCGATTGTGGAAAAATGTCACGCAGAGGGTCTTCCCAAAGATGTGATCAAGAACCACATGTCGACGGTGTCGATCGGGCTTGAGCAGACCATCCGCGAATGGTTCGCGGTTGACGAATCGGCGGATTCATCGCATACCGCGGTCGAACAAGCCGAGAAGGTGGACATCGCCAAGGTTCGCCAACCCACGAAGCAATCAACCAAGGCCAAGAAGGCCGAGGCTGTTTCAGACTCAGATAGCAGCTCAGAATCGGCAACCGCCATCGCCGAGCCGCCCGCGACGGCCAAGCCGCTCCAGGCTGCGAAGGCAACTCCGACGAAAGCAGCTCCTGCCAAGGCAGCTCCTGCCAAAGCAACTGCTGCCAAGGCAACCGCGACCAAAGCGACCGCAACCAAAGCGACCGCAACCAAGGCCGATCCAGCCCCGGCCTCACCGGTTGCACCCCCATCGGTGCCCGTCAAGATTCGAGCAACACATGTCCCTGCAGGATTGTCTGCACATGCTCCAAAGCTCAAAGAGCCTGATGCCCCTGTGACTCGTGCAGCCGCAGCAGCGACTGAAAAACCAGAACAACGGGTCGTGCGTGCGCCTGATTCCAAGATCACCGCGCAGAGCAAACCACCAGAGATGAATGTGCCAACGCGCCCAACAACGACTGGTCCTGTCGGGCGTCCGCTCGAAAAGAAAACCCAGATTAAGTTGTCTGGTCCGAAGGTTGTGCGGATCGAAGCTGCAGAACATGTCGAGGCGCCTCGGCGTCGTCCGCCACGCGCCGGTGGCCACGGCGGCCCTGGTGGCGGCGGAGCGGGTGGCGGAATGCCAATGGAAGGTCGTCCTCCACGTGGCGGCGGCAACGCGCGTCGACGCGACGGCGGCGGTGCCCCTCGCCCTGGTCAAGAATCGGGACCTGGACGCGGTTGGACCGCAGCCGACTTGGCCGAGCGTGATGCACGGCTCAAGCAATCCGGTGGGTATCTCAAACAGCAACAAATGCGGATGCGCTCATCAGCAAACGCTGCCCAAACACCGGCCAAGATTGGTGGCAAGGTAGAAATCGCCGCACCATTCTCGATTAAGGATCTCTCGGCAGCGACCGGCGTCAAGGGCGCCGACATCGTCAAGAAGCTCTTTATGTCGGGTATCATGGCGACGATCAACTCGGGCATCGAGTCCGAAAAAGCCCAAGAGATTATGATCGACTGGGACATCGAGCTCGAAGTCACCGAAGCCAAGGGTGCTGAAGAGCAGGTCGCCGAGCAGTTCCAAGCACGCGAACGAAAGAATGAACGAGCCCGTGGCCCGATCGTCACGATCCTTGGTCATGTGGACCACGGCAAGACCTCGCTCTTGGACAGAATCCGCAAAGCCAATGTCGCCGACGGCGAAGCCGGAGGGATCACCCAGGCAACGAGCGCCTTCCGTGTGCCCGTCACCACTGGCGACACCGAAAAATTTGTCACTTTTATTGATACACCTGGTCACGAAGCGTTCACCGCGATGCGTTCGCGTGGTGCCAATGTGACCGATATCGTTGTGCTTGTTGTTGCAGCCGACGACGGCGTGATGCCTCAGACGGCCGAGTCGATCTCGCATTCCAAAGCTGCCGGCGTGCCGATCATCGTGGCGCTCAACAAGATCGATAAAGAACAGGCGACGGAAGACAACATCCAACGCATCTACGGCCAGCTCGCCGAGCATGGGCTCAACCCGACGGCATGGGGCGGCGAAACCGAAGTTATCAAAACCAGTGCGACCAAGGATATCGGTATCCAGGACTTGCTTGAGATCCTCGATCTCCAAGCAGAGATCCTCGAACTCAAGAGCGACTTCGCTGGTCAGGCACAGGGCACCGTCATCGAAGCTCGTCCAGAGGGCGGGCGTGGTAATGTTGCCAATATCCTCATCCAAGATGGCGAACTCAAGATTGGTGATTTCATCGTCATGGGTCGTGCCTTTGGGCGTGTGCGTGACATCACCGATGATCGCGGCAGAAAACTCAAGAAGGCGCTCCCGCCTTTGCCTGTCCAGATTTCGGGGATCAACTCGCTTCCAGATGCGGGCGACAAGTTCTATTGCCTGAGTTCACTCAAAGAAGCCGAGAAGGCTGCCGAGCAACGCCGAGAGCGTGAGCGTGAAGCATTGCTCGCGATTCCGAAGCTCACCCTCGACAACATGTTCACCCAGATCGCCGATTCGGACCTCAAGGAAATCCTTGTGGTGCTCAAGGCGGATGTCCAAGGCTCGGTCGATGTGCTCAAATCTGAAATCCAGAAGGTTGGCAACGAAGAGGTCAAGGTCCGCGTGATTCACCAAGCGGTTGGCGGGATTACCGAATCGGATATCTTGCTTGCTGAGGCATCCAAAGCCATCATTATCGGTTTCAATGTCATCGCCAACTCGAAGGGGCGAGCACTCGCCGAGAACAAGGGCGTCGAGATTCGAAACTATCAGGTTATTTACCACATCGTCGACGATATCAAGAAGGCTGTCGAGGGCTTGCTCTCGCCAGACATCCGCGAAGAAGTCATCGGGCACGCAGAGGTCCGAGAGGTCTTCAAGGTCTCGAAGGTCGGCACCATCGCTGGTTGTTTCGTCACCGACGGCACCGTCCAACGCGACGCGCTTATCCGCGTTACGCGTGATGGCGTGGTCATCGAAAACAACCGCAAGCTCGAGCAGCTCAAGCGGTTCAAGGACGATGCCAAAGAGGTTCGCGCCAACATGGAGTGCGGCATGAAGATCATCGGCTACGACGACATCAAGTCGGGCGATGTGCTTGAATGCTACAAGACAATCGAAGTCGCGCGTACG
>CAJXXI010000013.1 GCA_913062615.1 uncultured bacterium
CAACTCTCAAGGCACTCTCCGAAGGTCTTATCATTATTGCCGTCCGGGGTTCCAGGAACTTCGTCTTGTAGACGAGCCCACGAAGCTTCGTATGCCTGAATGTGTTCGCGTCTGCCTCGTTTGTCAATTCCCGGAAAATTAAGCTTAAGATCCTCAAGTAATGGGTTCATCTCATAGTTGCTGAGAGTTCGAGGGTGACGGCCTGTAATTTCGATTACAGATGCCTTTGCAAGTAGGCGGTAGCATTCTGCATGTAGCGTCCTAGCTTGTACTTCTTCTGCACCAGGTGCATCAACACTCTGAATATCCCTTTTTAAATCGGCGGCGGCCATTCGAGTAAAAGTGACGGCAAGAATTTTCTCTGGCTCGACCCCTTCTTCCAAAAGCCTAGCAATTCGCCTTTTCATGGCGAATGATTTTCCTGTTCCTGGGCCAGCAAGAACACTAATTCGTTCGCCTTGGTCGCTCGCAATTAAATGCGCAGCACTTCCTTCGGGTAATCCATCTGACCATGTCATGATTATTCCTTTCAAAGATATGGTACATTCATCAAATATAATAGTCGAGCGGAATCATTCATTCCCCAACCCCCCCCCTCTTCTTAAACCCCTCAAGCCGCTCCCGCTCCCCCTCCAAATCCCGATGCTCGATCCGCACAATCCCCCCATCGCCAACCCGCGACCACTGCTCACACACATGTCGGCATGTTTCCCCCCGATGCACCAACTCATCCCAGAACTCAATCACAATCCACCCATCAACCCCAGCCCGCACACTGCTCCCATACGACACCTCATCAAACACCTTCGCCGCCTCCCCATTCCCTTCATATGTCCCAACAATCGCCTCGGGTCCTTCATACACCTCCCCCCGAAACACATACACACACCCAGCCGCCAGCACACCCCGCGCACCAACATAATCCTCCTCATCCAACGCCACCGCAAACCGCCGCACAATCTCAATCGCTTCATTATTCATAATTTCAGTATACACCACAACCTCTGTGCGCAAAATCCCTGCGCTCCGAGTCTTTCTTCTTGTGCCGCTCGGCCGATCTGCAACAATCCCCCCATGCAGATCAACACACAACAACTCGAATCACTCACCTCCCAACCACGCCTCCCCCGGGCCTCCGGGGGAGGTGTCAGCGTCCCCGCTGACGGAGGGGGTCTTTCTTCTCCCCCTCCCCTCACCGATGCCCTCTTATCCGATCTCCTCGACCCCACCGTCTCCACCCTTGATCTCTGCAACTACCACGCCCTCACCCTCCCCCAAATCTCAGCCATCCTCAACTCCGAATCTTTCCAATCCGCCAAGCAAGCCATCGAACACATCAACCAAGAACGAACCCAACTCGTCACCGCCGAAGCCACCTACCACGCCACCGCCCGCCTCGCCGACATCGTCAAACAACCCATCGAATCCCAACAACAATCCGAGTCCACCCGCAAAGCCGCCGCGAAACTCCTCGCTTCCTCACCTAAACTCACCGCATGCTCACCATCCTCTGCGCCATGCAACCCGAAGCCGACGCCATCATCACCTCCCTCGATCTCACGCCAGCCCCAACACCTTGGCCAACCACCCTCCCGCCAAATCTCTGGTCAAACAACGATCAATCTCTCACCCTCGTCACCAATGGCTACGACCCACGCACCAACGCCAACCTCATCGGCACCACCCCAGCTGCCTTCGCAACCCAACTCCTCATCAACCACCTCAACCCAAAGCTCATCCTCATTGCCGGCGCAGCTGGCGGCTGCTCACAAGCCACATCCATCGCCCAAACCTTCCTCATCGAAAAAGCCTACCACCACGACCGCCGAATCCCCCTCCCCGAGTTCACCCACTACGCCCACGGCCCAGAACAACTCCACGCGCCAACCAACATCAATCTCCCCCGCGCCACCATCTCCACCGGCAACGCCCTCGACACCCTCGACCACGAACTCGATTTCTTCAAAAAACACAACATCACCGTCAAAGACATGGAGACCGCGAGCATCGCCTGGACCGCCTCCCTCCACAACACAAAGACCATAGCCATCCGCTCCATCACCGATTTCTACGACCACCCCACCCCCGAAAACCAGTTCCTCAAAAACTTCGACCTCGCCCTCACCAACCTCGCCGAATCCATCAAATCAATCCTCCCCGCTCTACAAGCCTGAAACTTTCGGCTCTCCCAACTGGTATACCAAACCACACAGGAGACCCAACATGCGAACATTTCTCACCATCGCCCTACTTGCGATTTTCAGCTTCAACTCGATCGCCCAATCCGACCAACAGCTCATAGACCGCTACGACAAAATGTACGCCGCCCAAAAATTCGAGCTCGCCCTCAAAGCCGCCGAAACTATTTGCCAACGCTACCCCGAATCCGCCACCTGGCACTTCTTCACCGGCGCCCTCTTGGCCAAGCTCGATCAACCCGATCAAGCAATCATCCATCTCCAAAAATGCGCCGACAATAACTACACCGGCATCAGCTCCTTCGAACACAACTCCGATCTCGATCCCATACGCACCCGAGACGATTTCAAAGCCATCCTCGAAACCGTCCGCGCCAACGCCAAAGCCCGCATGGATGAGTTCCAACGCGAAGCCAAACGCCACGCACCCAAAGCGTTCTATCCCGAAAACACCACCAAAAAACCCCCACTCATCATCGCCCTCCACGGCACCGGAATGGACGGACAATCCATGTTCGACGCCATTATCGATACTGCCAAAAACCAAAGCGCAATCCTCATCTGCCCCGACGCCCTCCGCCCCGCCAGGACTGGATTCTCTTGGACCTATCGTGATGAATCCAAATGGTTCGTCAACCACCTCATCGCTGACGCTATTGAAAATCACAACGCCGATCCAGAGCGTGTGATCCTCATCGGGTTTTCACAGGGTGCCAACATCGCCCTGATCCTCGGGCAGACCCATCCCGAAACCTTCCTCGCCGTCGTTCCGATCTGCGGGCATTATGAAGCTCAGAACGCAGAATCAGTTTCGGCGCCTGCCCCGTTCTACCTCATTTCTGGCGCACGCGATCCGTGGAAGAAGACTTATGTGAAAGCGAAAAAGGACTTTGTCGCCGCTGGCGGGCAGGTCCAAACCCGAATCCTCGCGGGATATGGACACCAACTCCCCACCGGCGTTGGAGGCACAAAGGAATATACCAAGGCCATTATCTGGGCACTCAAACAAACAAGTGTGGAATCATCGGATTAACGTGTTGCAAACCAACTCAAGGCGATCCACACAATCCCATGCAATGCCGCAAAGCTGTAGAGCGTCCACATGTATTTGGGCTTCGATACTTTGTGATTGATCGAGCGAGTGATAAAAATCGCACCCGGCCAGCCGCCGAGGAGTTCGAAGGAGTGGAGTGTTTTTTCTTTGACTCGCCAGCGCCCGCGCACCGCTTGGAACTTGTCCCAGCAGTGCATTGCTGCGCTGAGCAGGCTTAGCCCGAAGTAGTAGAAGAAGAATACTTTCCAGAGCATGCCGAATCGTCCTTGTATGCCGAGCTATCGCCGAACTGGTTTTCGCCCCAGAGCATAAGATTAATCATCGGCCAGGCCATATGCCAATAGTTGGTCGGGCGTGCACATACTAAGCCGAGCGATTGCTCGGTGAAGAACTCGCGAGCGATTGGCGATGTAAAGAGCTGATCGGTAAGCGGCGCCATCCAGTGCTGGAACGGGAGCGGAAAACTGGCTTTGGGACGGTTGACGATTTCGGTTGGCAGATCATCTTTGAACGCCCGGCGGAGGGCAATCTTGGTTTGTTCTGGTTCGCCCGGGATATATTTTTCGTTCATCGCCAGTGCTTCGGCGCAGTTCGCGACCTCAATGTCGGCGTAGGGCGTCCGCCCTTCGACCCCGGCGAGCATGGTCGAGCTATCAAGGCGCTGGAGAAGGTTGGGCAGGTTCATTCGGCGTTGGAACCGGAGATGCGATTGCAGGGGCGAATCGGCTGGAGCATTCGAACGGACTTCGTTGAAAGCTTGGACATAGTGCTCTTTGAGATGCGCATCGCCGTCGGCTGCATCGAACCAAGGCTCGCGCAAAACGCCCGGCTTGAGTTCGTCTGATATCCACGCGTTTGAAGCGAGATGGAAGAGCCCGCCATCGGAATCGTCTTTGCCGTTCAATCCAGCGATGTGGGCGGTCGCTTGCTCCATGACCGGGGCATACCCAGCGAAGAGTTCGTCGGCTCCTTCGCCAGAGATGGCAACGATATGACCCTGTTTTCGCAGGGCTGCAGCGACTTCATAGATCGCGACTTCGTTGGGGGTCGAGAGGGGTACACCGAGTTGATTGACCATGTGTTTCCATCGTTCGATGAAACCGTCTTGGGTGATTTCGACTTCGGTGTGGGTGGTGCCGAGTTCTTTGGCTAGCGATGCCGCGAATGCGAAGTCGTCGGAGAAGCCTTCGACCCGTGCGCCGGCGCAATAGGTATTGAGTTCGCCCAGTGATCGTTTAGCGAGCAGTGTAGTGATTGCCGAATCTAAGCCGCCTGAGAGCAAGGTGCACATGGGGACATCGGTGCGGAGGTGGCGGTGGATCGAATCTTCGATGGTCTGGCGGACACCCTGGGTCGGGGTGCGGGTTGGGTTGTCCCACCAGTTGGCGGTTGTTGTGTGCTCTGGCGTATCGAGTGGGATATGGAGCCATTGCCCGGGTGTGAGCGTCGAGATGCCCTCGAACATGGTGCGTTGCCCGAGCGTTGTGCGGATCGAGGAGAGGTAGGCCGAGACGGTGATCGGATCGGGCTTGCGTACGACATCTGGATGCTCAAGGATGGCTGGTGTTTCAGACCCGACGATCAGTTGGCGACCATTGCCGGTGTCGATTGTCGTGTGGTAGAGTGGTTTGATCCCCATCGGGTCGCGGGCGAGTATGGCGGTGCGTGCTTTGGTATCGACGAAGACGAATGCGTACATGCCTCGGAGTTTATCGATTGCTTGTGGGCCCCAGGTGATGAGCGCGTGGAGGAGTGTCTCGGTGTCGCAGCTGGACTTAAAACTGCATCCGAGTGTGGCGAGTTGGGAGCGGAGATCGTGATCGTTGTAGAGCTCGCCGTTGTATGCGAGGATGTATCGCTGGTCCTCGCTGAGCATCGGCTGATGCCCGGCGGGGGTGAGGTCGATGACGCTCAGGCGGCGGTGCCCGATCGAACCAAGCGGCCCTTCCCAGAGCCCGGCGTCGTCTGGGCCGCGATGGGTGAGCCGATCGCGCATGCGCTCGATGAGGGCACGGGGGATATGGGGCGATTGAGCGTCGAGATTCAGGATAGAGGCGATTCCACACATAGTGTGTGTATCGGAGAACTGGCTGGATTCGGGGTAGTTTTAGGCGAATGGGTAGCGGAGTCGGTGTCATTCAGCTTTGAAAGCTAACGCTCAATCGGAAGAGCGTGCGGGGATAGGTTTGTTGGTTCAATAGGCGATGAGCTTGGATCACTCGTTGGGTTTGCAGGTTTTGCAGGGCTGGTGGGTGTCTTTTATTGTGTCGCGTGTTGTTGATTTGTTGGAGGCTGAAAGATGGGGGCAGTCTTTGGTGTGGTACTTTGACCCGGACTTGGTGATGTAGATGGTGGTCGATGGAGATTGTGTGATTGGCTTTGATTCGGCGGGTTTGATCTTTTGTGTTGGTGATTGTTGAGGCTTGGATTCTGGTTGCTCATGTGGCTTTGGTTCTTGGTCTTCTGCGATCTCGTCGGCTGGGGTAGGGCGATGAAGATTGGCGTCGGGGTTCCAGATGCCTCGGGTGAGGGCTTGGGCTTTGGATTCGTAGTAGTGGAACGCGTCGGTGTAGAGTGACATGCCTTTGGGGTCGTGCTTTGCATAGCCCTGGCGGACGAGTTCGAGATTGACGAAGAGCATGTCGGGGGCGCGGAAGATATAGGCGATTCGACGGTTGATGGCGTCGCGGTCTGCGCGTGGGTCGAGCTGGATGTAGACGGATTCGCCGAGGAGGAGTTGCTCGATGAATCGGCGAGATTCGATAGAGAACGGCTTTGGAGATTTGGCTCTGGGTTGGAACTCTGGGGCGTTTGCGCCCAGAAGTTGGTACCTGTGCTTGGATTGCCCGATTTGGAGCAGAACCGTGTCCGCATCAAAGATTCGGATGACCTTGGCAAGGGTGAGTGACGAGTAGTCAGGCGTTTGGATAGGTGGTGGCGGCGTGGTAGAGAGGTCTTCGGGATGGGCATAGCCCGTCGAGGGGAGCGTGGTCAGCAGGCAAGCGCACAGCACAGCGAATCTGTTGATAGCAGCGTTTACTTGCATGGATTGATTGCTCCTATTGAAGACAGGCAGGGTGAATGCTTAGACCCAGACATTGACGATCATGTTTGGTTCTTTGGACTTGCCGGTCCAGGTGCCTACGGAGGAGGTGACGAACTTGACTTCGTATTGTGGGTGTGCATCGAGCCATTCATTTATCTGTTGATCGATGAACTCGAGCGAGTCGCCGGTGAGCTTGCAGTGGAAACTTTTGACATGGATCGCGCCTGTGCCGTTGGAGTTTGGTGTTCGCTCCCAGTTGTCTTCGTGGCGTAAGGCGCGGAGTTTTTGTTCGAAGGTGTGAATCTTGCGTGGAACAGCATCGGCGACTCCAACCGTATCTGGTCCGAGATCGAGCGGCAGCGTGTCATCGAGCGATTGCTCTGGCTCTGGCTTGGACGCGGTCTTGGGTTTGTCCCCGCCGGGCGGGGTGGGTACCGGGCCAGAATATCCTGGTGGCAACGGATGAAAGTACAGTCCCCTCATTTACAATCTCCTGAACGCAAGGTAGTGAATCAATACCATACCCTACCAGAAAAGGAGTCATGCGTCTAGGGGAGAGTTCGGTGTATGTTGCGTAAATTTCCACAGAGCTGGATTCGCCGGGTCCTGGCGTGCTTTGTAGCTGACCAGTTGGGAAGAACTATGCGACGTCCAATCGATGAGAACACTGATCGAATGGGCTGTTTGGTCGAGTTTGAGAACAGTGCCCGATGCGATGCGATCTACGGAGCCTCGGTTGTTGGAGATCGGGCCTTCGTAGGTGAGATAGTCGGCGCGATGATCCGGGAGGCGCTCGGCGGCGAACTCGGACAACCCGTGCGTGTCTGGGCGGGTTTGACACCGGAAAGAGATCAGGCGGTGTTCGATATCGAGTTCAGGCTGGTCGATGAGCCAGTCGAAATGGGACGAGCCTTCGGGGAGATTGTGGATGAGAATGACGCTCGCGTGCATATCTGTATGGTATCCGTGTGATTGGCTGATATCGGCTGGTGAATGCTTTGGAGCGACGCTACCATGTCAGGGTTGAATGTCGATTGAAATGAACCTCTTGTTGCCAATGGCTGGAGCGGCTGAGATATGAAGTTTGCGAAGATTGTGTCGATCGTTATAGTGTGTGCGTTCTCGTCTGGTGCGCTTGTTGGGTGTACGCCTGTGAATAAGGTAAAGCGGACGCTTTCGCTCAATAACCTGCATATCCAGGCGGGTGTTGCCGATGACCAAGGCGACGACCAAGCAGCGTACGATCTGTGGACAGAGTATGTCGATCGTCGCCCGCACTCACCGATGGGCGAGTATCGACTTGGCAAGGTCGAGACCCGCCTTGGGAAGTATTCGCAGGCTGCGGGGCATCTTCAGATTGCCCACGATCTCAAGCCTGGGAATATTGAGTACCTCGAAGCCTTAGCCGATGCGCTTGTGCTGAGCAATCGGACGGATTCGTTGATGAAGTTGCTCAGCGAGACCATCACTGAAGGCGATGATGGGTCTGGGTACTTGCGTCTTGCCCGGTATGCCCAGCAGGTTGGGCAGATGGATGAAGCCCGTGAAGCGTTGCTCTCGGCGGTCGCACAGGATAATGGGCAGTCGGTGACGCCTTATATCGCGTTGGCCGACTTTGCCAATACGCTTGGTGATCAGGAAATGGAGATTCAGAATCTCCGCTATGCACTCTGGTTTGATCGCTCGGACCAGGTGATTCTGCATCGGCTTGAGTCATTTGGCATGATCGCCGGCCCATCGCTGGCAGTACAGCCTTGATCCAGATTTGAAGATTTCGGGTCTTTGAATTGACATGTGTGGGCATGGATGGTATGCTATATCCGTATTTCCGGATGATAGGATCAATGGCCAACCATACCGCAACAATCACGAGTCAGTCAACGGTCGAGCTGCTTTCGCAGCTTGGTGATGCTGTTCGTCTGCGGATGATCCGGGTGCTCGAGCAAGAAGAGCTCGCGGTTGGCGAGTTGGTGCGGGTGCTCCAGATTCCGCAATCTTCTGGGTCACGTCATTTGCGGGTGCTCGCTGATGGCGGGTGGCTGTTCAAGCGAACATCTGGGCCGGCGGCGTATTATCGGGTGGTGCTTGATGATCTCCCGATTCAGTTGCGGGCGATCTGGGTTACGCTTCGGGATCAGCTCGGGGACGATCCGAACTTGCGAGAGGACGATCGGCGTTTGCAAGCGGTGCTTGGCGAACGGATGGCGGATTCGGAAGGATTCTTTGGTCGTGTTGCGGGCGAGTGGGACGATCTTCGCAATGATATGTTTGGGCGGGTGTTTACGGATAACTCGTTGCTCGGTTTTTTGAATCCGACATGGCATGTTGCGGATTTGGGATGTGGGACGGGGAATGCGACGGAGCTGATGTCGCCTTGGGTTGAGCGGGTGAGTGCGGTTGACCGATCGCCTGAGATGCTCGAAGCGGCGAAAGAACGGCTGCGTGAACGAGGGCAGGATTCGAAGAATGTTGATTTTCTTACGGGCGAACTGACCGATTTACCCTTAGAAACGGGCAGTATTGATGTCGCGGCGTGTGTGCTTGTGTTGCACCATGTTGATGAACACATCGATGCCCTCAAAGAGATGAAGCGTGTGCTTCGGACAAGCAATAATGGCGGGATGCTTCTTGTTGTTGATATGTGCGGGCACGACCGCATCGAGTATCGGCACACAATGGGGCATGTACATCTAGGATTTTCTGAAGAAGAACGAATCGAGATGTTTAAAGAAGCCGATTTTACGAATGTTCGGGTGAACAAGCTTCGCCCGGATGTAGGAGCCTCTGGGCCTTCGCTGTTCGCAGCGGTGGCGCATATTTAGTTTAGAGAACCAAACGATTTCACACTGAGTTTACAAAGGGAAACCATCATGACAGCAACAGAGACAGCACCAACGATGATGTGCGTTGACGAGATCAACGGCTTGCAGTTTAAAGTACGCGATTTGAGCGAGCATGAGCACGGTCGCAAAGAGCTTCGGCTCGCCGAGCATGAGATGCCGGGCTTGATGTCGCTCCGGGCGCAATATGGCGAGAGCAAACCGCTCAAGGGTCTGAAGATCATGGGTTCGCTGCACATGACCGTGCAGACGGCTGTGTTGATCGAAACACTGACTGCGTTGGGCGCCAATGTCCGTTGGTGTTCGTGTAACATTTTCTCGACGCAGGACTTTGCAGCAGCCGCGGTTGTTGTTGGTCGCACCGAAGACGGCGGGACTCCTGAGAACCCGAAGGGTGTTCCTGTCTTCGCTTGGAAGGGCGAGACACTTGAGGAGTACTGGTGGTGCACCAAGCAGGCATTGACTTATCCAGACGGCTCAGGTCCTGAGCAGATTGTTGACGACGGCGGCGACGCTTCGTTGTTCATGATCAACGGGAAAGATTACGAAGATGCTGGCTCGGTTCCAGTATGGAATGCGGACAGCGATGCTGAAGAATGGAAGCATGTTTTGGCGACGATTCGTGCAACGATTGATGGGAATCCGGGTTGGTTCCAGAAGAACACGCCATTGCTTCGTGGCATCTCGGAAGAAACTACTACGGGTGTGCATCGTTTGTACCAGCTTGCTGCAAAGGGCAAGCTGCCGTTCCCTGCGATCAATGTGAATGACTCGGTCACGAAGTCGAAGTTCGACAATGTGTACGGGTGTCGCCACTCGTTGATCGATGGCCTGAACCGTGCATCAGACGTGATGCTCTCTGGCAAGGTCGCGGTTGTGTGTGGGTACGGCGATGTCGGCAAGGGATGTTGCCAATCGCTCAAGGGGCAGGGTTGCCGGGTGATCGTCACCGAGATCGACCCGATCTGTGCGTTGCAGGCGGCGATGGAAGGATACCAAGTGCTCACGCTCGAAGACGCGGTTGAGTATGCGGATATCTTTGTGACGACGACTGGTAATAAGGACATCATCACGCTTGATCACATGAAGCGGATGAAGAACAAGGCGATCGTGGGGAACATTGGTCACTTTGACAATGAGATCCAGATGGAGCCTTTGATGAAGGATGCTGATGTTGAGCGGATCAACATCAAGCCTCAGTTTGATGAGTTCTTGTTCAAGTCGAAGGGCACGAGTATTCTGGTTCTTGCTGAGGGTCGCTTGCTGAACCTTGGCTGTGCTACTGGGCATCCAAGCTTTGTGATGAGTGCTTCGTTCACCAACCAGGTGATCGCTCAGATCGAACTCGCTGAGCATCTTGAGAAGTATGACAACTCGGTGCATGTGCTGCCGAAGCATCTTGATGAGCAGGTTGCGAGATTGCATCTTGATCAGTTGGGTGTTCGGTTGACGAAGCTGACTGATGATCAGTCGAGCTATCTTGATATCCCGGTTGACGGGCCTTACAAGCCGAACCATTACCGTTACTAAAGCTGCTATTTGTTAGACGAACTACAGGGCGGCGCAATCGAGAGGTTCGCTGCCCTTTTTTATGATTGAAGAACTTCAAACTTGGAAATGGGTCGGCACTGATGCTGGCGAAGCGGCGATTCGTACGATGCCTTTGTCGCCGACGACGGCGCAGATTGTTGCAATGCGCAGAACGATGTCAGCCGAGCAGGTTCGGGCGACGAGTGATACTGCGCGGGCTCGGGTGAAGGGTGCAAAGAAGCTTGATGCACGGTTCGCAGCACGGATGATTTCTGATATCGCTGGTATTGAAATGGCGAGCTCTGCAATATCGAGTGTCTACAAAGCGAAACGGTTTGCAGCGGTGCTTGGGGAAGGTTCGCGGGTCGCGGATTTGTGCTGTGGGATTGGTGGTGATTCATGGGGGCTTGGGCAGGCGGGGTTGAAACCAGTCGGGGTTGATTCGAGCGCCGTTCGGGCGTGGATGTACGGGCATAACACCGGGCACGAAGTAATCTGCGGCGATGCGATTGATGAGTGCCCCACTGACATCGCAGGTTTTCACTTGGATCCGGCACGGCGGACGGATCTTGGGACACGAACGCTTGAAGTTGAGGATTTCGAACCTGGACCCAAGGCATGGGAGCGGTTGATTGAGAAGCATCCGACGGGAGCGATCAAACTAAATCCTGGGGTGAATGCGTATGACTTGCCCGCGGGAGAGGTTGAGATTTTGTCAGAGGTTGGGGGACTGACACAGGCGATGCTTTGGGTTGGAAAGTTGGCTGGCGAATGTGAACGGCGAGCGACGAAGCTGGGCATTGATGGTTCGGTGTGTTCGATCGCTGGCGATGCGTGGCGTCCTGATGAATCAAATGAGATTGGGGCGTTTCTGGGGACGCTTGATCCGTGTTTAGAGCGTGCAGATCTTGTTGGAGAGTTTCTAGAGCTGACCCATACCAAGCTTGTGCATCCGGGGACGGGGATGGTGACGGCGGATGAGCCCGTTGAGCATCCGATGGTGCGATGGCACACGGTGCATGACGTGCTCAAATGGAATCGGAAGAAGGTCAAGGCTGCGTTGCGTGGGCTTGATGGGGGTATTGTCGAAGTGCGAACACGCGGCGGGGTAATCAACCCTGATGTCGAACAGAAGGCGTTGCGATGCAAGGGGAGCAATAATCGGATGACGGTGTTGGTGTACCGGATCGATAAGAAACTGACAGCGGTTCTCGCGGAGCGGGTGCAAAGAAAAACCCTGCACGAGACGAATCCTGTGCAGGGTGAAGAAGGGGGATGATGAGATGGGATTAGCACCCGCCGGTGTAGATTCTCAGGAACTCACTGACATCGAAGAAGTTGAACTGGCCGTCGCCGTTGGTGTCTGCAGGGACAACTTGATCAGTAAAGAGATTGATGAATCGGCTGACATCAAGGAAGTTCAGATCGCCCGACGCGTCGTAGTCCGCGGGGCACGACTCGATACCGTTCTCGAGTGTCATGGCTTGGATATCGATACCTGTATTGAAGACGCGAACGATCTCTCCTGTCTCTGGGTTCAACTCATGAATCACGCCGTCGGTTCCGCCGACATACAGCATGGAATCCGCGTAGACCATTGCGGTAGCATCGGAATTGATTTGATGTGTTCCGGAGTATTCGACGCCGCCTTCGAACTTATCGAAGAGGTAGACGGTGCCTACTGCGGAACCGCCGAATGCGATGCCGCCGATGTAGAAGGTGTCTGTGCCGAAGGCCATCGAGTTGATCAAGGAACCGCACGCGGCGAAGAACTGGAAGTTGTTCTGTCCGATGTGGGTGCGTTGAGCAAGGGTGGAACGCCCGCCGACAAAGAGGCCGCCGGCATCGATACCGATGGCGGTGATATCTGTGCCAGCGACCTGAGTTGTGCTGCTCACTTCATGGGATTGTGGATTGATGTATGTGACTTCTCCGGCACTATCTGCAACGACGAGTTCATCGCCGAGCCATGTCATCGCGTTTGCATCACTGGGGACATTGAACGAATCGCTGATCAGATCGGTATTGAGATCCAGGGCGTAGATGGTGCCGTTGTGATCACCGAGGTAGAGGGTATTCTGATTGACGACCATGGAGCTGACTGGGCCGCCGCATATGCCTCGGAAGCTGATTTGCCCAGTGATGGTGTCGAGCACATGGACGATGCCTTGGGAACCTGCGAAGAGGATTGTCTCGGCTTGGGTGGTTCCTGCGATCGCTGCTCCGGCAAGAAGAGCGATGAGAGTGATATTGTTTTTCATTTTTTCTATTCTCCTGGTGTTGTACATTTACGAAAATACACATGTCGTGGGCGACTGCCCTTTGACACTACTATCTTCGTACACTGGGAGCCTAAAGCAGCCCCACTCTTTGGTGGGGCGCTCGATGTGTGTATTCTTAAAGTATTGCTTTCAGAACTGTGGTCGGGCACGGCCGATGAACTTGGCGAGGAGTTCGCCTCGCGAGGAGACCTCGTAGTGGCGATAGATCGCGAGGACATGATCGTGGATGGCGGCTTTGCCGACATCGAGATGGAATGCGATTTGTTTTTCGGAATCGCCTGCGATCAAACGATCGAGAACCTGCAGCCGGCGGCTGGTGAGCGAACTGAGCGATGGTTCGTCGGCGGCGGCGAGATAAGTCCCGATCTCGTTGTTGATGGTCATATGGATGAGCGAGATAATGCCTTGTTCGCGTGGGGTGAAATCTCGCGAGCCAACACCCTTGTGCAGCCAGAGTGTTGTGCACCGACCGGGGATGTTGGTTGGGCAGATAGAGATGATGTAGTCGTCGATGCCGCACTCTCGATGGATTTCGTTGTAGGTGTGCGAGCGGTACCATGTGTCCTTGCCCCAGATTTGGTTGCGGGAGAGGACCATTGTTTGGCCGGAGAATTTAGAAAGATATGGATATTCGGGGGTTCGTTCGACTGGGATGGATTGTGCGTATTCTCGCCATCTGGATTCGGCCTCATCGGAGATCCATCCTGCGCGGTGGATGCCGAGGAAGTTGGTTTCGGAATCGCCGGTCATGCCGAAGTTTTCGATTTCAGAGTTGATGATGACTTGTGCCCCTACGAACTCGCGCAGGGTTGCGAGGAGATTGTCTCGCCAAGCGTCCACACTTGCACCGAGATCGCGGCATTGACCTGCAATTTGGTGGCATTGGTGGACATCTTTTGCGGACAGTTCGGCGAACATTGGGAATCTCCATCAGAGCCTTGGGTTGGCTCATTGGTGTTGAGTGTAACAGAAATCTGTCCCGAGTCACAGGATGTTCTTTGGGCGAATGAATGGTTAGCGATTGAGCTTGGGGGGCGGTTTGTTGGTGTGCGTGCCGGTGAACTTGGCGTTGGTGGCGTTTTCGTTGAGTGCGGGGACCGAGCCGTCAGGGTTGACAATGTATCCGAGGCCTTCGAGGGTGGTTGTTTCCACATGCCCATCGCAGAAGACGGCATTGGTTTTCCCACGATGTCGAGCATCGGGCGCGGAACGGTGTTCGGGGGCACGGTTTCGCCGATCGGCGTAGTCGGTGTTGTCGGACATCAAGGGCGGATCGAGGGCGTACCCGTGACCGGCCATGGCGAACAGATTGGGATCGCGGGAGCCGTCGTTTCTGTTTTGGGTCCGAACGGCATAGGGTTTGCCGGCAGCGGTGCCCATCGAGTCGGCGAACATGAGCGTGGCCGATGCGTTAATCGACGATGCCCTGACGGGGAAGTTGATCAACCCTCCAGCTTGTGCGTCGTTGATAAAGCGAGCGTTGCCGAGGAACAGATGGTTGTACCCATAGGCATAGTTGCGGGTGTTGTTCCATTCTGGGACGGTTGGGCACAGAAAAACATCCGAGCCATCAACAACACGGGTGTGTTCGTCGGCTTGCTCGATGCTTGGTTTGGTAAACGCATCGAAACCGGCAGCTGCACCGATGACCGCGAACCAACGCGGGCGGTACTGCGAGCCGTTTCCGAGAGGATAGATATTCCGAGATTCGTCCGCGTATCGACCTGGCTGGGCGGGGACAGAAATGTCTTTGTTGGTGTCGGCGTAGAGCTGCCAACCGGTCGCGATTTGACGCATGTGCGTGGAGCAGATGAGGGTTTTGGCGGTTTGCTTTGCGCCCGCCAGCGCGGGGAGCAGGATCCCGATCAGCACTGCGATGATGGCAATCACGACCAGCAACTCGATGAGCGTGAAAGCTGCTCTCTTGGGAGAGATTCTGGTTATTCCGATCGTGCGATCCATAGGTCACATTGTTCGCATCCAAAGAGGCGATCGTTGCATAAACATGGCAAGTCTGGTAGACACAAGCGACCCACTATGCCGATTCAGTGTATGGTGCCCTCTATCGGAAGTGTGATCGGACCTTTGGGCATTGGTATATTGGAGGCTGCGTGAAGCATTTTCGGGATATTTTGAAGGGTTCAGGGACGACCTTTTCGTTCGAGTTTTTCCCACCCAAGTCGCCAGCGGGTGCTGAAAAGTTATTCGATCATATCGTCAAGCTCGAGCACCTCGGCCCGGCGTTTGTGAGTGTCACCTATGGTGCCGGCGGCTCAACCCGCCAGCTGACACGCGATTTGGTTCACAAAGTGCGTGAAAAAACCGGGATCGTGACGGTCCCCCACCTCACCTGCGTGAACCATTCCGAAGATGAGATCCGCAGTATTGTTGAGGGGTATGCCAGGCGTGGGATTCAGAGCATTCTTGCGCTGCGTGGCGACGCCCCTGCTGGCGAGGTGCACGACTGGGGGAGTGATCGGTTTTCGAACGCTTCGGAGCTGGTGTACTTCATCCGCAAGATCAGCGATCAATATATTGGCAAGGGAAACTTCCCGGGATTTGGTATCGGTGTCGCGGGGTTCCCCGAGGGGCATCCGGGCACGCCCAATCGGCTCGAGGAGATGGATTATCTCAAGGCGAAAGTCGATGCTGGCGCGGACTACATCATTACGCAGATGTTCTTTGATAACCGTGATCTGTACGATTTTCGGGACCGGTGTGAGATGTCGGGGATTCGGATTCCAATTATCTCGGGGATTATGCCGATCCAGTCTGTGGCTGGGATGAAGCGTATGTCAGAGCTTGCCCAAGGGATGCGGTTCCCGGCGCCGTTGATGCGGATGGTTCGGCGGACGGATGGCTCGAACGAGGCGATTCGTCGCGTTGGGGTGCATTGGGCGACGGAGCAATGCCGAGATCTGCTCGACCATCGCGTTGCGGGGATTCATTTCTATACGCTCAATACTTCGAGTGCAACGCTTGAGATTTACAAGACGCTCGGCGCGGAGAACTCTGATCAGCTTGGTAATGGGACGATGCTTGATTTTTAGTGCTTTTTTGACGCGGCCAGAATCAAGCGATCGAATAGCCCTTGCCCGAGCATTGAATCAGTCGTGCGCTCTGGATGCCATTGCACCGCGAGCAGGAAGGCACGGCTTGGGTCGTCGATCGCTTCGATGACCCCATCGGGCGAGCTGGCAAGCACTCGAAAGTTGGCTGGGTCAGCAACCGCCTGGCGATGACCCGACCACACGGCGCCCGATGAGAGCATGCCCTCGTCAATAGATTCAATTTCGTGCTCGTTGTCCCAGTGGGTCGCGTGGGTTTGGTGCGTCTCTGGAAGATGCTGGTTGAGTGAGCCGCCGCGACACAGGGCGAGCATCTGCATTCCAAGGCAGATGCCGAGGACCGGGACATCTCGATAGTTGTCGAGTTCATCAATGAGTTCTGTCTCGAATGCTTGTCGGGCTTGGATGACTGGTGTTGATGCGTGATGGGTTGGGTGCCCGAAGGATTCGGTTGTGGGATCGTCGCCGCCCGAGAGGATGAAAGCGTCGAAATGGCCAATGAGATCGGCGGCGTTGCCCGGCATCGGCGGGAGGATAACGGGGATTCCTCCGGCTTGGTGGACCGCTTGAGCGTAGGTCATGGTGAGATAGGCGGTCGGACGGTCTTTGCGGATCATCAGATCAGAGGTGATTGCGATGAGCGGGCGTTTGGATTGGGATTGGGTCATCATTCTTCTCTTTATGTCGGCCAGACTCGGGTTGTCGCTGGTGAAGAGACGATAGGATAGAACCATGTCGATGAAAACGCTATGCATTTGGATAATCGTTGCGGGAGTTCTTGGAGCCGGAGTGCTGATGATCCGTGCCCGCCAAGCGTCGGCGATGCTCTCAGGCCCGATCATCACCTCGCGGACGATCGGATTTGATCCCAGTGAAACTGCTGGGGTCGAGGTCATTGGTGATGGTGCTCACCAGGTTCTTGAGCGTGATCCGGATCGCCCTGACCGGTGGCTGATCCGTTGGGTAGAGAGCGGACTGGATCATTCTTGGGTTGCCAGCCCGTCAAAGGCTCGGAGCGGGCTCCGTGCGCTGGCAACAGCGCGGGTGATGCTCTCTGAGGTTGATCTTGTCGAAACAACTGGTGGCGAAGTGAACATCCGCAAACACGATGGCGATGTGATCCGTGTGGTCTTTGATGCGGGGACTTCGGGCGGTTATCAGGCGGTTCGTATCGAAGAACGAGACCGCGATGGGGTTGCGAGCGGGCGATGGTTTGGGCGTGTTGAAGCATCGCTCTTTGAGACCTTTGTTGGCAAGGGCATGCTCGGGTGGCGGAGTGATCGGCTCTTTGAGATCACGAACTCTGCAGTACGGCTTGTAGAACTCGAAGCGATGGGCGCGTCGGTGGTACTTGGGCAAACCAATACCGGATGGGTGATTGAACAACCGATCCAGATTCATGGTCAACGGACGACCATCGAAGATTTGGTCAAGGTGCTGCTCTCTCTGGAGTCAAAATCATTTGTGGATGACGAGATTGATTCGCAGACCACTGGGATTGCGAATCCGATTGCCAAAGTAAAGATTGCGACAACCGATCAAACGGCAGTGCTCACTATTGGGACACGGGCTGATATCAACGGCGAAACTGTGTATGCTCAGGTTGAATCTGCGACTGGCAGCGCATTGATAACGCTTGCAACAGATCAGTTATCAAAGCTGACTGCAGCGGTCGAAGCGTATATCAGCAAGACCCCAAGCCCGGCGAGTTCTGGGGCGATCGCCAGCGTACGGATCAACGGACGCGATGGGATTGAGCGCTTTATTGCCTCACGAACGATGGGCAACTGGATCATCGATGATACACAAGCGGACAGCATCAACCGCGATGCGATCGATCGGCTTGTTGGGGTGCTGGCACGCGATGAGGCATTGTTTGTGAGGTTCTTTGACGCGGATGCCGTGCCGACAGCGATGGGCTATGTCGAACTGCTCTCTGCCGACGGATCGGTGCTCGATGGGTTTGGCATCGCGCTGGACTCTACCCAAGCGGGGATGCGGGTGTTGATCTTCCGTGAACTTGGCAACGGGCAGGTGGTGCTGTGGGCGAGTGATTCGGAAGCGGCGATGGCGACGGGTGCTTGGCTGACGGCTGTGGCAGGCAAACGGGTTCGGGCATCGGAATAAGAGAAGAGATTAGGAATGTACTGGGGCGTTTTGGGCGATGTCGGTGCGGAGTTGCATGCCTTCGAAGTGGATTTCTTCGACGGCTTGATAGGCAAGGTCGCGTGCTTGCTCGATGGTGTCGCCCAAGGCGGTGATCGAGAGCACCCGTCCGCCAGCGACGACAAGGAACCCGTTCTCCATGAGCTTTGTGCCCGCGTGGAACACGGTGACTCCTGGGATTGCGTCCGCGTCTTCTACGCCGGTGATGACTGCTCCGGATTCTGGGTCGGCGGGATAGCCCTTTGACGCGAGAACAACACAGACCGAGGCTTTGGGCGAGAACTTGACATCGACCTGGTCGAGCGTGCCATCAGCGGTCGCCCAGAGGAGTTCGATCAGGTCTGATTCGAGCCTTGTAACGAGCGGTTGGCATTCTGGATCACCAAACCGGACATTGAACTCAAGAACCTTCGGCCCTGCGGGCGTGAGCATGATTCCTACATAGAGAACACCCTTGAAATCGATTTCATCACGCCGAAGCACATCAGCGATCGGAACGAACACATCGGTTTCGATCTGCTTCATGATTTTATCAGAGATGGTATTGGCCGGGCAGAATGCGCCCATGCCGCCGGTGTTTGGGCCTTTATCGCTATCGCCGAGGCGTTTGTAATCTTGGCATGGTGGGAGAACGAGGATATTGCGTCCATCGAGGAGGGCGAGTACGGAGACTTCGGTGCCTGAGATTTTTTCTTCGAGGAGGACTCGTTTGCCCGCGTCGCCGAAGGCTCGTTTTTCCATCATGTCTTTGGCAGCCTTGATGCCTTCTGCGTTGGTGTCGGGGACGATCACCCCTTTGCCCTTGGCGAGCCCGGTTGCTTTGATGACATAGACCTCGTCGCGGGTCTTGAGGTATTCTTCGACATGGGAGAAGTGGTCGAAGACGCGTCCCTCAGCGGTTGGGATGGAGGCGGCCTTCATCATTTGTTTGGCGTACGCCTTGTCGGCTTCGAGCTTGGCGCCCTTTGCGCCTGGGCCGAAGACGAGGCGTGGCGATCCATCAGCCTTTTTGCTGAGCTGATCCGCCCAGCCGTCGGCGAGTGGCTCTTCTGGGCCGATGACGACGAGTCCGATGTCTACGCGATCACAGAACTGGACAAGGCGATAGAGCTCTTTACCCAAAACGGGGATATCAACAGGCTGAGCGAGGGTAGCGATCCCGGGGTTGTCCATGTGGGTCGCGTAGAGGGTGCCCATGCGGGGCGAGCGTGAAAGACCCAAGGCGAGGGCGTGTTCTCGGGCGCCGCCGCCGATGAGGAGGATGTTGACGGTTTCGGGGATATTCATGTGCGATGATAGACTCATCAATCACGATTTGAACCTTGAAAATGACATGAAAAAGCCCGGAGTGTGATCTCCGGGCTGAGGGTGACTATTTGAATCTCAGGGTCGGTTATGGACAACCCGCGGTGAACGCGGCCACGAAGGCGGAGATATCGAAGAAGTTGAATAACCCGTCGTCATTGAAGTCCGCGATTGGGTCTGAGGCACTGAATGCCGCGACGAATGCGGAGATATCAAAGAAGTTGAGCACGCCGTCGCCGTCGATGTCTGGGATGCAGTTATTTGGTGCTGGGTATGAGGAAAGATCAGACATCACGAAGTCTGGGTCCTGCCCGTTGCCTGCAGAAATACCGACCACAGCATCGCCAGAATCAATGCGTTCCCAGGACATGACAATCGTGCCATCGAAGTGAAGTTCGACCTGAAGCGTGTTCTGGTTGCCGCCTGAAAACTCGGTTACACGGTCATAACTGATGATCACACGATCGGCAAGTTGCTGGCTGTACACTGTGCCCGAATCGGATGGATTCAAGTCATCGTACAAGAGAGAGACACGGGCCAGCCCGAAGTGCTCCGAGAGAGATTCGGTGTAATCGGTACTCGATGAACCAAAGGTGACATATCCATTTGAACCAACCCACAATGATGTGAATGACTGGCCATAGATGAGGACTGAGTTGCCGCCTGTAATCGAGACCTGTTCGGAATCATCATCACTCAACGGCACAAATGTACCGTCGGTTGGTTCAAACGGAAGCAGTCCGCCGACCAATGGCTCGATTGTGGCGTCGTAGCCATCCACCTCGCCATTGGGCACGAGCGTGATCGACATGCCTTCGAGGTCCAGACCTGAACCAAACTGTTCGGTGAAGAAGTCTGGGATATCGGGTGTGGTGAATGTGTATCCTGCGCCGGCGTTGTCATCGGATGACATATTGCCTGCTTGATCCACCGCGTCAACAGTGAAGAAGTAGGTTGTTTCATCGGTTAAACCGGTGATGTTGACGGCGTGCGAAGTGGCGAATGAGCCTGCGCTGACCGAATCGTTGAGTGCAAATATACTCGTGCCATAGTGTACGGTGACGCCTGAGGCCTCATCGAGATCGATGTTGACTGTCGCCGAACGAGGTTCGACATCGGATACCGAAACGGTTTGAATCGCCGGTGGTGTACAGTCGATGGTTGCCGAGGCAACCACGGTGACATTGGAGTTGCCGTTGCCGTCATCGGCATCGATATAGGTGACCGAGAGGGTATCGCCTTCGGAGACGAGCACATCGGCGGTATTGGTGCCGTCGAATGAGAATCCGCCGATGAATGTTGCGGATTCTGGTGCGGTTTCTACCAGCGTGAGCATCAATGGCCCGCCGATTTGTGAATCTGATGCGATCAGGACATCGATCGTATCGACGACGAGATCAGAGGTATTGAGATCACAATCAACGACCTGTACATTGGTCGATCCTTCGCAAGAGAAGAGATTCCCACCAAGCCCGACGATGCCTGCTGAGGAGCAGTTGATCAGGGTGGTTGATGAGGTCAAGCCGAAGGTTTGGGTTGGGCCGACTGCGATGTTGAAGCCTGTCACCTCGACGGTGTATGCGCCGGGAGCCGGGTTCACTATCGAGACTTGCTCGATGTTGTTGAGGTGGTCGGCGACATTCTGAACCGCGCCACCGTTTGGATTGGTCGGGTCGAGTGTCCATGGGAGATAGACATTGCCACCGGCGTCGATGAGCCGGATGTCAAGGTCGTTTACGAGGGCGGTGGTGACATTGGGAGCTGCGGGTGCGTCGTCCCATGCGACGGTGACCTTGAGTTCTGATTCGCCAGCACCAACGATGATGATGCCGCGGTAAACGCCGGCTTGGGCGACTTCAGATTCGATGATATTCTCAGCGATGACGGTGTCGATCGCTTCGACGCCGCGGATCGAGCCGTACCCGTACTTGTAGTCTGGGCCGGCGTTGCCACGATCATCCGCCGAGTTGGCGAGGAGCGATTTGAGCGTGGCGTTCATGAGCTCGTCACGATCTGGGAAGGTGATCCGGTATTGCTCCATGATGAGCGCCGAGATGCCGGTTGTTGTTGGGCAGGCCATCGATGTGCCACATTTGACATTGTACCCACCTGACGAGCTTGTTGAGGTGACGCCGCCGTCGCCGCCGGCTTGGCAGCCCGGCGCGGAGATATCTGGCTTGATGCGCCCGTCATCGGTCGGTCCCCATGATGAGAACGAACTGGTGAGATCGGTATCAGAATCAACCGAGCCAACGGTGATATGGTTCTTGGCACATGCGGGCGGTGCGGTTGAGAAGAAATCGCCGAAGTTGCCGTTGTCATCGCCCTGACAACGCGATGATTGGCGTTCGTTGCCGTTGGCCCAAACAATCCGCATTGGGTCGCCAGTTGAACCACGCGCGACGGCGTCGATCAGTGCGCTGGTGACGCCGTAGTTGCCGGTCCACTCGCAGGGGTACCCGTTTGGAGCGGTGTTGGTGCCGATGGAGTTGTTTGCGATTTGCGCACCATAGGTCAGGATTGCTTCGGTGTAATCTGCTTCGAGATCACCCGGATCGGTGTAGAGGAAACCTTCTTGCAACCCACCTGGCTGTTCAAACCCGTAGGAGATGATGTCTACGCCCGGCGCCATGCCTCGGTTGTTAAAGGTGATGGAGCCATCGCCGCCGATGGTGCCAGAGACATGGGTTGCGTGATCGGAGATACCTGCAGTATCAGAAGCACCGATCGTCAGGCGTGAGCCGAAGTCCGCGTGCCCAAATGCTCGACCGCCGTCGTAGACCATGACGGTGACGCCCGAGCCATCAAGGGCATAGGGGATCGCGTTGAGCGTGTCGGCACCAACGAGGGCACGGTTCGATGAGTTGAGCTCGGCCATCTCAGGGAGTGGCGGCTCGACCCACATGACCGAATCATCGGCTGCGAGTTGCTCGATCATGTTTGGCTTGATCGCAATGACGAGCGAGTTGATCGAATTGACATGCGAGAGCACTTGAGCATTGAACTCCTGTGCCAAGCGATTCGCTTCTTGGACTCGATCGGTGTCTTTGTGAAGCATCACGACCACCGCAACTGATGGATTCAGGTCGCGTGCGCTGAGTTCTTCAAGAGTGATCAACCCGGTGTCGGCGAGCTCTTTGAGCCCAGCGTGTTTGGTGAGATCATCGCTGGAGAGCATCCATGAGCGGATCAATCCGGATTGGAGATCGGCGTGGAGCTTTTGTGGGATGGTGATATCAGAGACCGCAAGCAATGCTGATCGCGAGAGCAGGGTTGCGTCGGCGTTGGCATCGAGCGTGGCGAAGAAGCTTGTGCCGCCGAGGGATGTGGTGAGGTTGAGACCGGCATCAGCGAGTGCTTGGCGCTCGGCTTGATTGACTTGATACGCCAAATGAACCAACACACGCGAGTGATCTGGACGCATCGCGAGTTGAACGATCGATTGCTCGATCTGGGTCGCGGACATGGCACGGACAGCACCGGTTGCACCCGAACTCCACTTGAGGGCGGTCGTTTGTGGGGATGTGAACGATTGGGCGTTGAGCGATGCGGCCCCGCCTGCACATGCAGCGAGAACGACAGCCAAACGCACGGAGTTGGACGTGCGGGATTCAGATTTCATTGATATGTGCTCCTGTAGCAGAATCAGTATTGAGGTCGATATACACAAACCACCACTATAGAAAGTGGTAAGGACACGCTATCGTCCTGAATTTGGGGCGACCTGTCAAGCGCAGAAGCTGGATTTGGGCGTATTTTCGGGCGTTTCGGCGTTTACAGCGCAAGAGCAGCGAGTGCCGAAGCGACCGCTTGGTCTCTGGCGATGAGTTCTGCACGGTTTTCCGAACTTCGGGCTTTGAACTCGACCGAGTTGGCTTCGATGGTCTTGGGTGAGATGATAAAGCGGACAGGGAGTCCAACAAGATCAGCGTCTTTGAACTTCGAACCTGGACGATCGTCGCGATCATCGATCAGGACATCAATGCCCTGGGCGCTGAGTTCATCAGCAAGTTTGTGCGCTTCTTCCAGCACACCCTCAGCCTTGGGTTTGATGAGAATGATCTGGGCGTGGTAGGGCGCGATGGCGGCGGGCCAGATGATCCCGTTTTCATCGTGGGACATCTCGACGCATGCCGAGAGCGTGCGCGAGACACCGATGCCGTAGCATCCCATGATGACATCTTGCTTCTTCTGGTTTTTGTCGAGAACTGACAAGCCCATCGCTTCTGAGTATTTCGTGCCGAGCTTGAAGATATGCCCGACTTCGATGCCTCGGCGTTCTTCGAGGATGGCGCCATCGGCGCGTGGGGAAGGATCGCCGGCTTGGGCATTTCGGATGTCGGCGACCATGATCTTCTTGTCGGCGATTAGCGAAGCCATATCGCGCGACCAGTTGAACCCGGTGATGTGATGATCTTTCTCGTCGGCTCCGGTTGCCCAGGTGCTCGTGGCGAGCGCATCAGGGTCAACAACGAGGACTTGGTCGATAGCAGCAGCGGTCATTGG
>CAJXXI010000014.1 GCA_913062615.1 uncultured bacterium
GAGGGAGCACCCACGGGCATGCCCACTCGATCGACGCCGACTCATCACATTCTTCGCCTCGACTTCACCAGCAATCTTCAAAGGCGATCCGCCGAGAATCCAAACTCACCGTCGGCGGCACCGTCTATGTAATCGTCACCCTGTTCCTTGCGATCGGTGCGATCAACTCCCAAAACAATCTGCTCTTTTGGCTCTTCGGGGTTGCCATCGCGACGATGATTGTCTCAGGCGTATTCTCGGGCAATGTGCTGATGCAGATCCGACTCAAAGCCCTAGCAATCCCCGATTCTATCGCGGGCGACTCGGTCCGCTTGCACTACACACTTATCAATCGTTCGAAGTTCTTCCCGCTCTTCGCAGCGATGATCACCGAGATCCCCGATGATGATCATCCCCATGGCGAGTTTGAAGCCGCAGCGGTGCTTCATCTTGGACCAAAGCAACGCAAGAAGTTCACCGGGGTGTTTGTGCCCGCGAGCCGAGGGCGTCACACGGTCCGACACATTCGCCTATCAACCCGATTCCCGTTCGGACTGCTTCAGAAATCATTGATCTTCGAGTGCCCCCGCTCGATGATGATCCTGCCCTACCAACTCGCGATCAAGCCCGAGTTGGTACGCGTCGTGCACGGGCAGGGCGAAGAGGTCCACAGACGCACCGACGCCAGCGGCGTGAGCAGCGAATACTGGGGGCTCCGCGAATACACCCCCGGCGATCCAAAGCGATCCATCGCCTGGAAACAAAGCGCACGCCATCGCAAACTCGTCGTGATCGAACACGCTCAACCCATCGCATCCAAGCTCTGGGTTTGGATCGCCAACGACCAATCCGATTTGATCTTGACCGAACGATCCATCGCGATCGGTGCATCGCTCATTACACACGCTTCCAAACGAGGCGTGCCCATCGGACTCTGGGCGCCGTCGCTCGGTGTACGGATTATCCCCAGCGCGGGCAAGGCTCACACCATGCGGTGCCTGCGGGCGCTGGGCATGATCGATCTCGCTATTGAGCACGGGCATGATGCATCACCCCGTGCTGCCAACGCCGATGATGTGCTCGCGGTTCAGGCTCATCCAAAGCAAGTCGCATCCTCAGGACGAATCCGCATACTCGATGCCCGCGATCCTTCGCATTGGCTGATCGATCCATCAAGTCTCCCCGAGATGCTCGGAGGCTCGTCATGATGCATATCAGTGCCCCATCGGCTCACAAGGCGTTTGCCCGCGCGATGCTCCAAGCCGCGATCGGTGCCGTGCTGGTGTTCAGTGTCGCGGATCAAAGCCCGATGTACTTTGTACTCTCAACCCTCGGAGTTTCTATCGTGTGGTTGTTCTCGGTGCGCCCGCGCCGCGCCGCACCCCGGCTGATGATTAACTCTGTGCTCTTAGTCGTGGTGATTATCGCCGGCGTCGAGATGCTCCGGACAGGGGTAGGAGTGAGCGCCTTTGCCGTGTTCGCAGTGCTGCTCATGGGCGTGAAAATGCTCGACCTGAGAGAGCCAAGGGACGACGGGCAGGTTCTTGTACTCTCGGTTGCCATCCTGATCGCTGCGGTGCTCACGAGCAACTCATTAATGACCGGCGTGCTGATGGTGATCGAGATCGTGCTCATCTTGCGGGCTGTGGTGCTCTTCCAGATTCACACCGTCCTAAGCAAAGCGGCGCCAACTTCGATGGCAATCGAAAAACAAGCACGCGTTGATATCCGTTCAATGGTTATCGCGACAGGGTTCCTGTGCGCCTTGTTCGGCAGCGTGATCTTTGTTGTGCTCCCTCGTAATATCGGGATGCAGGCCTTCGGGCAGTGGGGCGGCAACGGGTCTATCAGCGGGTTTGCAGACACCGTAGAACTCGGGCGACCCGGATTCATCTCACAATCCTCTGAGCCCGTATTAGACATCACCGTCACAGATCGCGACGGACGAAACATCGGCAAAGAAAACGCGCCAGCCATCTATCTTCGCGGCGCGGTGCTCACAGATTATCACTCTGGGCGATGGATCAAAAGCCCGGCGATGAGTGTGCCATTGACAAGTCGAGCGAAGTTAATCAATGCCAACTCGACGCTCAAATCGAAATCGGATGCTGGAAGCTCGGATTGGGATCGCCAATACTCGATAACGATGCGCACATCAAACGATGGCGAAACCTACCTGTTTTCGCCCTGGAAAACAGTCGAGTTTCGTGTGGGCGATGAGCCGATGCGTCTCGGGCTTGATTTTAGAAGAGGCATTTTTCTCAAAGACGGGATGGGCGGTCGGCTCGACTACTCGGTACGCTCAATAAACACGAGCTTCGATGACATTCAGTTCGACGCAATCAATCTACGTGAGTCTGTTTCAGAGGGCCAAGATGAAGTACTCATCGAGTCCGCGATCGCAATGCTTGCAAGGGACATCGTTCGAGACGCAGGAATCGAGCCCGATCAAAACCTCCGCCCAATCGAAGACGACCAAGCCGCTATTCGTGCTATCGAGACGCATCTAAGGACACAGTTTTCGTACACACTCGATGCTCAGGCAGTGCCCAGAGGGCAAGACGCGACCGCGTGGTTTTTGTTTGATCGACAAACAGGACACTGCGAATACTTTGCGTCATCACTTACGCTGATGACAAGGTCCATCGGCATCCCCGCACGCGTCATCACCGGGTACATCGCATCCGATTTCAACACCGTTACTGGGCAATATGTCGTCCGCGAGAGCAACGCCCATGCATGGGTCGAGGCGCAGGTTTCCCCAGGACAATGGCGGACATTCGATGGCACGCCGCCGGCAGATTTTCATGCCCTGCACGAACCAGACCCGAGCATCTGGCGTTCGCTCGCCAAGATGTACGAATCGGTCGAGTTCCTCTGGGTGCGGACAGTGGTGGGGTACGACTCGAACACTCGCAAGAACATCATGGGCGGTTCTTCGACAGACTTTGGGCTGTCGAGTCTCGGCGAGTCATTGCTCAATCGGCTCGCAGCCGGTCGAGGTCGGCTTGTCGCCAATGCCGGGGTTTTCGCAGGAGTTGTCTTTGCCTCTTCAATGCTGATCGGGATTATTATCCTCAAGTTCAACTCGATCATCACGGTCCTCGCAGAAGGTGCCCAAGCGTGGTTGATGCATTTGCGAGATCGCTTGCTCAAACGAGAATCGACGATCACTGATCCCCGATATGCTCGGCTCGATAAGCTTGTCCATCGGTGCCTGAATCGACTCGATATCCCCAAGCCATACTGGAAGCCGCTCAAGTCGCACCTGCAAGATCAACGCAGCGTTCTTGAAGCCATCACCGCAACAACGCGCGATGCAATGCTCGAAGCTTCTGATTTGCTCTATCACCACAAGTTCGCTTCGAATCCCACACCAATTGATCCCGAGCACTTCGCACTGCTCGAAACCAAGCTGCGTAAGTCCGAGAAGTCTTCAGCAAACTAAACAGATGGATCAACTCGAGGCATGGTTCCTGAGCAATCTCAAGAAGGGTGCAAGACGATCCGATGATCCAAGGTATCTCCTGATTCCCTTGGAAAGGATCGATAATGCCTGCAAACCGATCAAGAACAGACCGTTGGCGCCAGAGCCTACAAAAAATCTACGAACGCGGCGGCGGCCTCGAGTTCGCGATCGCTCGCGATGATGGCCAAGACGGCATCAAAGACCTCGTCTGGCGTGTGCGCGTGCTCAATCTCTCCGATACAGAGATCGTCATCGAACAGCCGGGTGCGATGGGGCAATCCTTCATGATCAATGAAGGTGTAGAACTCGTCGGGATCATGGCGGTCGGGCAGAACAAATGGATGTTCAATACCAAAGTGCTCGGGTCCACCTTCAACGAAACTCGCCAGGGCACATTCCCCGCCCTGCGGCTCCAGATGCCCGAAAAAGTTGTGCGGTGCATGCGTCGTCATTCAGACCGAACCTCGATCGCCCAGATCGATCTCCCAAAGGTCGAATGCTGGAAGTTGCTCGACCCGCTCAGTGCGGTGCCCGTCGAGGTCGCTAACCGGATACAGGTCCAAGACCTGGTTGCCAATGGGCAGACCGCCCACGGGGTTGACGACCAGATGGCACTGCCGACCGTCGGTCCAAAGTTCGAAGCTCTGCTCGCCAATCTTGGCGGCGGCGGCGTAGGGCTCGTCGTCCCCAAAGAATCACGCCAAAGCATCGAATCTGGAAATGTCTTCTGGATGAGACTCAATCTTTGCCCCGCGATCCCCGCACCTATCGTGCTCACCGCAAAGCTTGCCCACTCGCATATTGATTCCTCACAGGATGTCTATGCAGGAATGGCGTTTGACTTTGGTATCAACCATCAGCACAAAGACTTCATCGTCAAACAGATCGCACGGTATATCAGTTCCATGCAGAACACAGACAGAAAAGCCGCCTGAGTTCAGGCTGGATACAAAACCAAATAAAAACGCCTCGATCATCGAGGCGTTTTTTAAATGGATAGATTTTTTGTGATCGAGTTATCGAGTCTTTCCAGATGAGTACATCACGGGGTTCTCAACGACCATCACTGTGGCGTCGCCGTCTTGGGAACTGAGCCGAATCTCGTTGGTGCCGTCGTTCCAGATCCCGGTCCAGTGACCCTTCGAAGGCATCGAGTGATTGACAATGCCATACCGAGAGTTGAACGAGGTTTTGCCCCGCGGTGCGATCAGTTCGATCGTGCCCGCAGATGTTGGCCCGGTGACCAAGGTCACATGCCCGTTGTTGGTGGTGGCGTGGATCGATTCGATCTGGCCCTCTTGGGTACGGATTTCGATATGTCCACCCTCGCGGATACTCGTGCCCGATTCAACATTGATCACGCCAGTGACCCCGACGATGATGACCTTGCCACCCGCGTTGCGGATATCGAGCCCGTCGCACTGCGGGATGTACACCGTCAGATCGACTGGCGGACGGAACCCGTCAACGCTCAGATCGGTCGGTGCGATGGTCAGTGTGCTCAGTTCGCCGTCGTTTGAATGGACTGCGGTGAAGTATTCACCGGTTGGATCGAAATCCAATCCCATCCGTGCTGACCGCCACCGGAGTCGGCTTTCTTTATCTACTCGGAAGTGGATACGGGCTTCTTCGTGCATGGACTTGGCGTACACCTTGACCTTGCCGTAGGGATTATCGATGATGATCGCGTTGAGTCTGCCCACGGTGATCGGGTCACCCACGATGGGGACCTGATGGGCGAGTTCGTCGGCAGCCATCCGCGCTCGGAGTCCACCCATGCGGGTGCAACCGGGCAAAGCAGCCGATCCAAGCATGAAAAGCACGATCAATGGGAGCAGGGCCTTGGCATTGTGCATAACGGGTGTTCCTCGGTGTTTTTGACGATCTGATCGGCAGATCGCTTGGGTCTTCTTTGTCGTACACCTGATCGTATGGCCGACCAAATGCTGGTTTGATTCGATTCTTGTATCAATCATACGAATTGAGTGTCTCTCAGTTCTCGTATTGCTCATCAGAGATGCTAAGATAAGTCATTGTCGTCAGATCGGGGGGCCGATCTGATGGAAACATACGCATTTTCACCCGTCAAGCGAAGCGTGAGCGTTCGAAAAGCGGGTGTCTGACAGGTTTATCGGCTCAGAAGCAGCATTATTTGCACACTCAGTGTCCAAGTTTTGAATCTATCTGCTCTCTTGTCCCCTCGATATCATTGGATATCACCGATTGTGTGCAGGTTCTGCGCATCTGTTGAGACATCGCCCGAACCCCGATTCGACCCTGCGCGGGTTTAACAATGGATCGTTCTGCCACCCAGGCAATGAATGGTCCCATGGGGGATCCACCTGTGGATATTCAGACATTCTCACAAACGATTGATTTCACACCACTTGCACAACTCACACTCGCTCAGAGCACCGGGAGTTCGGTTCTGCTCTTAATCGTAGGTGTGGTCGCCATTGCGATTGGCATCGGGCTTGGAGTTGCGCTCTCGGGCATATTGGGAGGCAAGAAAATCGATCGGCTCCGCACCGAAGCCGACCAGCTCGCCACCCGCGCCAAGGACGACGCCGCCAACGCGGCCGAGAAAATTATCCTTGATGCCGAGCGATCGGCATTGGCACGCAAAGAAACTGTGGATAAAGAGCTCGAAGTCTCGCGCACAGAACAGCGAGAAGCCGAGCGTCGCCTCGCCAAACGCGAAGACAACCTCGAACGCAAAGAAGACACACTCACCGATCGCTCAGACAAACTCGAAGCCCGCAAAGAACAACTCTCCGATCGTGAAAACGAGATCGACACACTGGTCGAAAAGCAACACCGAGAGCTCGAACGCGTCGCACAGATCGACCGAGCCCAGGCCAAAGAGCTGCTCCTCGAACGCGTCGCCGAGCAGGCCCGTGTTGAGATGGGCAAAGTGACACGCAAGATCGTCGAAGATGCCGAGGACGATGCCAAGGATGAAGCCAAAGAAATCCTCATCAACGCGATCCAAAGGTATGCCAACGAGCATTCCTCAGAATCGACCGTCCGCACGGTTGCGATCCCATCCGACGACATGAAGGGACGCATCATCGGGCGCGAAGGGCGGAATATTCGTGCGATCGAAAAAGCAACCGGCGCAGACATCATCGTCGACGACACGCCCGGCGTGATCGTGGTCTCTTGCTTCGATAAGGTCCGCCAGACCATCGCGGTCCGTTCGCTCGAAGTCCTTGTTACTGACGGGCGCATGCATCCAACACGCATCGAAGAAGTCGTTGACAAGGTTAAATCCGAAGTCCAAGAGAAGATCGTCAAAGCCGGCAAAGACGCCGTCGTCGAGCTCGGGCTTAAGGGGATCCATCCCAAAGTCATCGAAGCGATGGGGCGCCTGACCTACCGCACAAGCTATGGGCAGAATGTGCTCAATCACTCGATTGAAGTGGCGTATCTCTCGCAGATCATCGCCGACCAACTCGGGCTCGATGGCAGGCTCGCGCGAAGGTGCGGGTTCCTCCATGACATAGGCAAAGCGATGGACCATGAGATGGAAGGCGGGCACCCAAAGATCGGGATGGACTTCGCCCGCCAGTACGGCGAAAAAGACGAAGCGGTCCTCAACGCCATCGGTGCACACCACGCCGACATGCCCGCGACCACTTGGTACACCCCGATCATCATGGCTGCCGACGCGGTCAGTGCTGCCCGTCCGGGTGCTCGACGCGAATCAATGGAACGATACATCCAAAGATTGAACGATCTCCAAGACATCGCTCTCTCCCAGCCCGGCGTCACCGAAGCGTACGCGGTGCAGGCAGGACGCGAGGTCCGCGTGATGATCAACGCCGATCGCGTGACGGACGACGAAGCGTTCCTGATCGCCCACGAAATCGCCAAGCAGGTCTCCAACGAGATGACCTTCCCAGGCGAGATCAAGGTGACGGTCCTCCGCGAAACTCGAGCAATCGAAATCGCACGATAATCTAGAGAACGAACATCCAGATCAATACGATGGGCAAGAGCCGAGCATCGACGAAGTCGCGATGGTTGGTGTTCTTGCGTGTGATGAGCGTCGCGGCGATAAGTGTTGCGCCAACACCGATCATCGTGGATTGGTGCAGCGAGATCAAGAGTGACCCGAGGGTGATGAACCCCAATGCCGATATCCAAGCAGATCGTGAACCGAGCATGACCGCGAGGCTTTTCGTCGAATACATCATGTCTGCATCGTGATCGTCGATATCACACAAAATCGCATCGCCCGCGACGATCATCCAGGTGCCGATGATCGCCAATGCACTCATCAAATGCAGATCGGTAAGCAGATCGTGCTGATTCGCCCAAAGGACAGCAATGCTCAGTGCGAGATGCCCCGAGGCAATAAAAAATGCCTTGACCGCGGGCAGGTCTTTGAGCCTGGGCGAACTCGGTGTCGCGCCGCGCCCTGCATAAAGATGCACAACACACAATGCGACAACCGGGATCAGCATGAGGATCGGGAAGATCAACCACCCGACAGCTGTCCCGGCAAGCAGTTCAAGAATCAACAGCACCCGAATCGGTGTGGCGAATCGAGAGTAGAGCATCGCACGCTCGGGCAAGGCAATCGCGTCCGCGGGGTCTTGGCGATGATCCGCGATCTTGACACGATCGAGCAGGTAGCAACTGTGCGCACAAAGCAAGATGTACACGATCGATTCCCAGTTTGGGAACGCATGGCCGACGGTCCAACCAGAAAGCACAAACACCCCGAGCGCGTACGCCGTCGGCCAGATCGCAAGGTACCCGCCGATGAGGTAGAGCTTCGAGATGGAACGCGTGTGGGTCAACTCTGGTTGTTCCATGCCCAGTTCAAAGCCCGATCCATGACAATGACATCGGCGTCACGGACGAGTTGTTCTGCGAGCCGTTGCATCTCGAGACTTTGCTTTCGGTTCGCAAGTTGTTCCCGGATCGATTTTGTTTGTTCTGGCGTTGGCTTAGTTGATTCATTCACTGCCTCAACGAGCACGAGTGCGAACCCGGCATCGTTCGAGAGAATGCCCGAGACTGTTCCGATGGGTGTAGATCCGATTGCATCGCTGATCGCTGTGGGATACATCGGATCGGCGGTGCTCAGGCTGGGGATCAACCCGCCTCGGGATGCGGAAGGGTGGATCGAATCGGTTGTGCACGCGTCTGCGAACATCCATCGCTGGGCACCCGATGGAGAGTTCAAAAGAGATTGGCGAAGAGTGTTCACTTGGGTTTGGGTCTCGGCGACGAAGAGGCGGACGCGGTAGGTCGGGCCAAAGGCGATCCGCTCGGCGAGGATATATTCTTGCTCGTTTGGCGCTGCGGTGTTGATGGCGAGTTTGCGGAGGATCGCGCTTCGACGCAGGAGCCGAGGGTATCGATTTGGTCCCAGTCTCTTGGCCGATCTCAGCGAGTCAAGAAGCTGATATCCGAGGGCTTGACGAGATTGAGCCTCGATTGTGCGCACAAAGAGGGACTCTTCATGGTCGATGTCCCCTCGGGTGATCGTGAGGTGCAGGCGTTGAACTTCGCGTTCGAGTTGGCGATCGAGGATGAGATCGAGGAGGGCTTGTTTGCCGATCCGCTCGGCGAGATCGGGCATGATGTCGCTTTGGGTGATCGGCGAGCCGTTGATCAGGGCGATGATTTGTTGGTTTTGAATCGATTGTGTCGATAGAGAATCTGATCCCTTTGGAGATGAAGAACACCCCGCGACTAGACCCGCAGCGAGCAAGCCGAGGATGAGATGATGGGGTATATTGGGTATTACTTTCATAGGTGATCTGAGGATGGATTTGGGCATAGGTCAACCGGGGGGGTGAATCTTGCGTAGGGTATGTGGTAAGGAGCGTGCATGACGGACAGTGTAATGGGAAAAAATGAGCATTCGGCGCGATCAGCGGTGATGGAACGCGCGATGCTGGTCGCTGGCGAGATGCCCACGCCTGCGTTGCGTTCGTTGGTCTGCCCGTATTGTGGCACAATCACTCCAGATACCGGGCGATGCAACTCATGTTCTGGGCGGTTTGATCCGCTGAGCAGACAAGCGACGCAGAATCAGATGGGCCCATGGTCGATCCGGGATGATCGCCAATCGCATCGCCCGGGGTGTACCTATGAGACGATTGCAAGATTGATCGAGCAAAAGAAGATTTCGGGCGAGACGATCTTGCGTGGGCCTTCGACGCGCCAGTTCTGGACACTTGCCCGCCATACGCCCGGCGTGGCGCAGCTGCTGGGGCTGTGCCATAGCTGTCAGGCGCAAGTGAAACCCGATGCGTTCGCGTGCCCGAATTGTCATGCGGCGTTCACCGCTGAGCGCGACCGTCAGCACCTTGGGCTTGGTCCTTCGCGCCCATTGCCCGGGCAAGGATTGCCCGAAGTGCTTGCACTCCAAGCCGAGCCTGCGAGTCAGCAGGGTGGGTCGGTTGGTATGGGTGTTGGAGTCGTGTCGATGCCGATCGCGGTGCAGGGGGCGCAGGGGAATGGCACACAATCAGTTGCAACGAGTGTTGGCGATCGTCAGCAGATCGAAGAAGCTGCCCGGCTGGCTCGGCGATGGAAGGCCGCTTGGGAAAAACAACGCCGGCGGGCATGGGTTGTCATGGGGATCGCACTGACGATCGCGGTCATTGCGATCATATATGCGATATTGGCGACACAAGATGGGCGCGGGACGGATGTACAAGCGATATCGGAACCGATTTCTCAACCCAGCTTTGTCGTAGCTGACGAATAAACTGGTCTATTCAATGGTGTTCCTTTCGGAACAGTCTTATGCAAACGCCATTCAACCAACACGGGCATGAAGGACACTCGCGGAGTGTTCGTGGGTT
Organism: uncultured bacterium; assembly: GCA_913062615.1. Lineage (GTDB taxonomy): Bacteria > Planctomycetota > Phycisphaerae > Phycisphaerales > UBA1924 > UBA1924. The sequence continues at coordinate 10,279 of CAJXXI010000014.1, forward strand.
TACGCTCATTGAGTTGTTGGTGGTCATCGCGATCATCGCACTGTTGATCGGGATTCTGCTCCCCGCACTCTCTCGGGCGAGAGGCTCGGCGCGGACGGTCAAATGCCAAGCGAATTTGCGTCAGTTCGGAATAGCAACCGCGAACTATGGCGGCGAGTGGCGTGATGTGATTCCTGCGATCGGATGGAAGGCGGGGCGATATGAATCGCATTATCCGGATATGGAGGATGCGTTTAATGATTCGGTTTCGACCATGTATCAGGCAACCCAAATTTTGCGTGATCGGACTGGGATGACCAATATCCCGACATCGCCTTGGTTTCCGAATCTGTGGTTCACGCATCTGGTCTATCTTGATTATCTGAGCGGCAACCCTGAAGAACCAATCGCGGCGTGCCCAGAAGATGCGGTGCAGGTTGATCGGGCACAGACGCCAGTTGAGGACTTTGTCGATGAACCGATCAAACGAAAATATGAGAGTTCGTATGAGACTTCGGTGGTGACTTATTCGGTGGATCGTTTTCGGGGTGGGTCTTTGCCGGTGCATCAGCAAGATAATCATTGGCTCGAGTTTGACCGCCCGGGCAACTTTATCGTCACGCGTCGATTTACACAGGTGGCGTTTGCGTCGAGCAAAGCGTACATGTTCGATAGCTACGATCGCCACTTTGCCTCTGAGCCCAACACGGTCTACTTTGAGCCCGATGCGGCCCAGCCGATCTTGTTTTTTGACGGGTCGGTGCCGGTCCGTCAGACCAAAGATGCCAATGTGGGGTTTCGACCGTTTCAGCCAACGAGCCCTGACTCGAGCATGCTCAACAAGAGTGATCCTGGCGATCCCGAAGAATGGTTCCCCGGATATTACCGATTTACCCGAGGCGGGTTGACGGGGATCGACTTTGGTGGCGGCGAGGTGGGGACGGGTCAGCCCTAGTGTGATGATCTGGGCGTCCCGATGCCCGACTTTGGAGAAGATCGGTGATAGACTTACAAGGATGCCGATCGGCACCCTTGGAGGTTGATATGGGACAGAGTGAAAAGCCGCGTGTTTTGGTTGCTGATAAGTTTGATGCTGAAGGAATCGAAGGGCTTGAGGCTCTTGGATGTGTCGTGCAAGTCGATGCTGATCTCGGACCTGACACCTTGCCCGCAGCGTTGGCTGCCAGCGGGGCCGATATCATCGCGGTGCGTTCGACCAAGGTGCCCGCATCGGTGATCGAATCTTCAGATTCACTCAAACTGATTATCCGAGGCGGCGCTGGGTACGACAACATCGATTGCGATGTCGCGGGTGCTCGCGGGGTCCCAGTATGCAACTGCCCGGGGATGAACGCGGGTGCTGTTGCTGAGCTGGCGATGGGGCACATGCTCAATCTGGATCGTCAGATCACCCAGCAGACCAACGAGCTTGTTGGTGGGCATTGGAACAAGAAGAAATATGCGAAGGCTATGGGGCTCAAGGGGCGTTCTCTCTTGGTCGTCGGGATGGGCTCGATCGGTACCGAGCTGATCAAAATGGCGCAGGCGTTCGGGATGAATGTCTCCGCTCAGTCACGATCATTGGGCAAGGACACCGCTCGGGCATTGGGCATCAAGCTGATCCCGTATACCCGCGAGGCGCTCAAAGAGGCACTCGGCAAGGTTGATGTCGTGTCGGTGCATGTCGCGTGCAATGATGACACGCGAGATTTGTGCGGTTCTGGGTTCTTCGGTGCGATGAAGGACGGGGCATACTTTATCAACACCTCGCGTGGCGAGATTGTCAACGAGCAAGAGCTGATCAACGCGGTGAAGACCAAAGGCATCCGCGTCGGTCTTGATGTGTATCAGAATCAGCCTTCGAGCAAGGATATCGATTGGTGCCCAGAGCTCGCCAGCCTGCCCGGTGTGTCGTTGACGCACCATGTCGGCGCATCGACGGATCAGGCGCAGGTCGCGGTTGCTCAGGAGATGGTGCGGATCGTCGAAGCATACATGGAAACAGGCACACCTAAGCATATCGTGAACAAGGCTCAGCTGAGCGAATCTGTTTCCGATATGGCCAATGCATAAACAACACAGTTACACACAAAGATGAGATGAACGAAGGAGTTTTGCGATGAGTGATCGAGTCTACAACTTTTCAGCCGGGCCTGCTTGCTTGCCCGAATCCGTGCTCAAACAAGCTCAGAAAGATATCTGGAATATCTTCGATTCCGGGATCGGGGTCTTGGAGCATTCTCATCGCAACAAGTACTTCGATCGCATCACGCACGAGACCGAAGCGGACTGTCGAACTGTTGGGAATATCCCCGACGACATGGCGATCTTCTGGATGCAGGGCGGCGCGACCTCGCAGTGCTACATGGTGCCCGCGAACTTCCTGCCTGAGGGCAGGACCGCGGATTACTTCCAGACCGGCAAGTGGGCGAATGATTCGATCAATGAAGTCCATCACTACGGCAATGTGCACATCTGTGGCTCGTCCAAAGACGCTACCTACAACCACATCCCCAAGGGTGATCAGGTCAAGAACTCTGACAATCCTGCATATGTGCAGTTCACATCGAACAACACGATCATGGGGACCGAGTTTAAAGCGAACCCAGCGACCCCGGGCGATTCGTTCTTGGTCGCGGACATGTCGAGTAATATCTACTCGCGGCCGATGGATTTTTCACAGTATGGATTAGTCTACGCTGGTGCTCAGAAGAACCTTGGTCCTGCCGGCGTGACTTTGTTGATCGGGAAGAAGAGCTTGATCGACAACCCTGTGCGTGAGCTTCCCAAGATGATGCAGTATGGATTGTGCGCCAAGAAGGAAGGGCGATACAACACGCCTCCGACCTTTGGGGTGTATTTGATGGGGCAGGTCTTCAAGTGGATCTTGGCTGAGGGCGGCTTGACCGCGATGGCCGAGATCAACCGTGAGAAGGCAGCGATCATTTATGATTTCATCGATTCGCAGGACTTCTTCACGCCTCACGCGATTACCGAGGATCGTTCGGACATGAACATCACCTTCAAGTGCCCATCGGCTGAACTCGACAAGTTGTTTATCGAGCAAGCCGATGCCAGGGGGTTGACGACACTCGCGGGTCATCGTGCGATCGGTGGCATGCGTGCGAGCATCTACAACGCGTTCCCCAAGGCGGGTTGCGAGGCACTCGTCGCGTTCATGAAGGATTTTGCCCATGTCAATGCGGGCGCGACGGCTTGATCTGATTTGAGTTTGATATTAAGACCCGGTTGCTTAGGCGACCGGGTTTTTTAGTGGGGCTGACAAGCGGGTGATGCAGGCATCGAAGACCTCGTCGGTGGTGATGCGGTCCATCATTTCGACGCTCTTCTGGTCACGGAAATGGAAGTCGTCATTGTCAGTTGTATGGCGGATGACATCATGATCGTGCTGATATGGGCCTACGAGTGAAGGTTCGGTTGGTCCAAGGAGTGCGACGAGTTGACGATTGAATCCGACGGCCATGTGGATGGCTGCCGAGTCGTTGGCGACGACGAGTTGGGCACGCGAGATAATGGCGAGCAGCTGGGAGATGGTGGTCGAGCCCACGCGGTCGGTGATGTTTGGGTGGTCTTGGGCGAGTTCGAGCAATGGGGCGCAGCTCAGGCGTTCGCCCGGGCCGCCGACGATGATGATGCGGTCAATCTCCGGGCGAGCGATGAGGCGCTGCGTGAGTTGGGTGAAGCGTTCGATCGACCAGCACTTGCCCGCCCAGCGTGAGGTGGGGGCGATGACGGCGTAGCGCTCGGGATATTCGATGATGACCTGCGAGAGTTCATCGTCGCCGGCGTAGAGGCGCATGTCGGGCTTTGAGATGTCGGCGCCGGTGGATTCGACGAGTTTGAGCATGCGATCGACGGTGTGGAGTGTGCGTGGAGCTTCGATGCGTTGGTTGAGGAAGACCCATGCGTTTTCTTGGGCGTCGCGATAGCCGATACGGATCGGTGCTTTGGTTGCCCAAGAGAAGAACCCCGAGCGGGCGAGCCCTTGAGCATCGATGACCATGTCGTAGTTGGTTGCTTTGAGCTCTCGAAGCCAGCGAAGCAATGGGAGGAAGCGACCCTTTTTGCATTGCTTGCCGAAATCTTTGCGATTAAATGGGATGACTTTGTTGAGCGCGGGGTGGTGGGTGATGGCTTGTGTGAAGCCGTCCTGGACCATCCAGTCGATTTTGGCATCGGGGAATCGTACTTTGAGCGCAGCGAGCACGCAGACGGATCGACAGACATCGCCCAGGGCGCTTGGTCGGATCATCAGGATGCGTTTGGGGTCACTCACGAGGGATATTGTTGGCGAGCAATTGGCTCAGAGTGCATCGGCGGGGTAGATGCTTGAGGTTTTTTCGGTTTCCCATGCGGTCATGGATACGAGTTTGATTCCTTGGGCGATCTGGGCGATTGTGGGGGCGAGTTGTTCGTAGCAGACGCGGGCGATGTTTTCGACCGATGGGATGACGCCGCCTTGAGATTGATCGAACCACGGGCAATCGATGTTGAGGAACTTGTGATCGAGATGATCGAGCAGGGTTGAGTTGACCGCTTGTTGGATTTCGAGTTGGTAGTCTTTGGATTCGAGCAACTCGATCGGGATTCGGATGCACGGTTCGAGCTGGTAGTTGTGCCCGTGCCCGTGGATGTTGTTGCACTTGCCGAAGTAGCTGGCGTTCTCTTCGTTGCTCATGCTTGGAGCGTGGAGCCGATGGGCGGCTGCGAAGTCGAAGCGTTGGCGAACAAGGACAGCGTTGGATGGTTGTGTAGTTGCGGTCATTTCAAGACAATGGTATGGAGTGAGATGCCAGCGGATGGCATGGAGATCATGTTTGATCAGTTCGTTGGCTTTTTTCCAGAGGACAGGGAGCAGATTGGCGGGGTTGGCAGAAGAATCAGTTGTTATCTGTTGAGCAATGATCGGGGCAAGGTGATCGCGGACGATGGAGTCGAGCTCTTGGATGCCGATGAGGTATCCGGTTTGCGGATCGGGTTGTCCTTTGGCTGCGAGCCGGATTTCGTAGTATCGCCCGAACCCGGAGGTGCTGGGTTTGCCGGCGTAGGAGTTTTCGCCGAGGGTTGAGCCGTTGGGGTTGATGGAGAATCGGACGGCTCTTTGAAGAATTTGATGGTATGGGGTGTTGGTCATAGAGGTAATGGATTATACTCGGAACAGAGCGGGTGATAGTGAATCACGAAAGGATTGCAGATGTGGAAGTTCGGGTACAACAAGAAATCGAGTATTGGTGTGAGTGCGATGCTGGTGTTTTTTTTACCAGCATGGCTCGGGCTCACGAACGTCTCGAACCATAAGAACGACACAGATGCACAGATACGGTCGGCACCTACGCCAGAACCGATTGAGGAGAAGAAGATGGTCTCGAAGGATGTGCTTGGGTACGAGATGGAGATGCTTGATGGGACGATGGTCAAGCTTGAGAGCTATCGCGGCTCGGTGGTGTTGATGGTGAATGTGGCGAGCGCGTGCGGGTTGACGCCGCAGTATGCGGGGCTCGAAGCGTTGTACCGCGAGCACAAGAAGGAAGGGCTGGTTGTTCTTGGGTTCCCAGCCAATGACTTTGGATCACAGGAACCGGGAACGAACGAAGAGATCGCTCAGTTCTGTTCGGGCACTTACGATGTGACTTTTCCGATGATGAGCAAGATTCATGTGAAGGGCAAAGAGGTGCATCCGCTGTACAAACAACTCGCAGCCCAGCCCGAACCGATCGGGGGCGAGCCTGAATGGAACTTTGCGAAGTTCTTGGTGAACCGAAATGGCGATGTGATTGCTCGGTTCCCGTCGCGGACGACGCCGAGCGATCTGGGGCTTGTTGAGCAGGTAAAAAAGCTGCTTGCAGAGGATTAACCGAATCTGAACAATCAGAACACGAAGGGTGAACGCCTGTAAATGGTTGCTGGGCAACGAGTACAGGCGTTTTTCTATGGTGTGATGATGTCTTGACAGAACCTTAGTGGTTTCGGGCTCGCTTTGGGTGTGTTTGGGTGCGACAGTACTACTGAATGAGAAGAAGAGTACAAACCACTTTCAGGAGAGACACCATGTTCAATGCACAGTTTGGAAAGATGTCAGGAAAGAAACTCGCAACAGTCGCCGCGGCTTTGGCGCTGGTGCCGATGATGGCAATGGGCGTATCGCAGGGCGATGACGAGCTGCCTGTCTACGAGGCAACCAGTGGCGTATCGGGCACGATCACGAGCATCGGGTCGGATACCATGAATAACCTCATGACGCTGTGGGGTGAAGAGTTCAGCGGGTTTTATCCATCGGTGAAGACCTCTGTCGAGGGGAAAGGGTCATCGACTGCGCCGCCGGCGTTGATCGAGGGGCAGTCGAACTTTGGACCGATGAGCCGACCGATGAAGTCGTCGGAGGTTGATAAGTTCGAAGCCGAGTTCGGATACAAGCCAACCGCATTACGGACAGGGATCGATGCACTTGCTGTTTATGTGCATAAAGACTGCCCGCTTGAAGAGATCAGCATCGACCAAATCACACAGGTGTTCTCGGTCGCTGGGCCGGACATGACCTGGGGCGATCTTGGTGTGACGGATCGTGCGTACCGCACTCGCAAGATCAATATCTATGGGCGAAACTCGGCATCGGGCACCTATGGATACTTCAAGAAGATCGGCTTGCAGGGCAATGATTACAAGGCTTCTGTCAAGGAGCAGCCGGGTTCATCGGCGGTAGTTCAGGGCGTGACGGGTGATAAGTTCGGGATCGGGTATTCTGGGCTTGGCTATAAAACCGCTGGTGTCAAGGCTTTGGCGGTTTCGCTCGAAGACGGGGACGAGGCGTTTGATGCCAACTCCGAGAACTCGCTGACCGGCGAGTATCCGGTTGCACGGTTCTTGTACCTCTATATCAATGCAGATCCGCAAGAGGGTTTGACTGATCCGCTTCGGATCGAGTTTGTGAAGCTGATTTTCTCGAAGCAAGGGCAAGAAGTGGTCGCCAAGGATGGATACTTTCCGGTGCCGGCTGCAGTTGCTCGGGAAGATCTGGAGATGCTCAAGATTGACACAGATTTTTAATCCAATCCGTTCACGTAGTGATAGAAAATAGACACAATGAGGGAGTGGGTGAAGGCCTGCTTCCTTCTTGAGCATCGGCTTGATAGAGTAACGCACGCTATGGGTAACTCAGAATCTAAAACACGAAGCAACGCATCGCGTCGGCTCCACGCGATGGATTCGGCTGCCGAGTTTGTGGTGACTGCCGGCGGGTTTATGGTGCTTGCTGCGGTGCTCGGGATCTGTTTTTATCTGGTCTGGGTTGTTGTGCCTTTGTTTGCTCGGGGGACTGTGGGCGAAGAGGTTGCGGGCAGGGCCGAGGGGATAACGAACTCGGCGATGGTGATGCTTGATCCGTATGCACGCAGTGCGACGGTGATTGGGAGTGATTTTGTTGCAACGACGATGCTGATCGAAGGCGGCGAGGTCGTTGGCTCGGGAGCTTTGGCGGGTGAAATACTCGAACCAACCGCGATGAGCTTCGCCCGCAATGGCGATGTCGTTGCGATCGGGTATGGCGATGGGCAGGTACAACTCGGTGAGCTTAGGTACGCGACGAATCTGGTTCGGCTTGAACACACAGAAGATGATCAACAAGACGATGCGATTGAATCTGTCGAGTTTGGGTATATCGAAACACTCGATGAAGGGCGTGGCAGGCGTGTTGGCTTTGAGTTTTCGTTTGGCGATCCGATCAAACTCAAAGCCGGCGATGGGGCGGTTGTTGCGATTGATTATCGCAAGGACCCGACGGGGAAGGAGATTCTCGCTGCGTTGCGAGCCGATGGCACGGTGCTGGTCAACACGATCCGCACGATCCGCCCGCTCGGAGGCGGGTCACCACAGACCAAGCTCAATACCAAGTCGTTTCAACTCGCGGACCCGCCAGATCAACCCGATTGGTTCATGGTGACGGCGGACGGAAAGCATGTGCTTTGTGTTTGGGAAGATGGACGGTGCGAGCGGTATGCACGGATCGGGCGGGGCGGCTTTGAGCTGATCGAATCGATCCAGATTGTCGAAAAGCCGAGCACGATCACGACGGCGAATATGCTTCTTGGCGGGCAGACGCTGATGATCGGGCTGTCGAACGGGACGGTGTCTTCGTTCCATGTCGCCAAGGATAAAACCAGTTCTACGAAGGACGGCTTGCAGCTGGTGCGATCGCACAACATCGCATCGAAGCATGGCGAGGTTGTTTCGATCTCGCCGAGTATTCGTGATCGTTCGGTCGCGATACTGCACATTGACGGCGTGGTTGAGATTCGTCATATGACGAGTGAAAAGCTGGTTGCGTCGATTGATTCAGGGATCGAGTATCCGGTCGCTGCTGCGATCGCTCCGAAGAACACCGGGCTTGTGGTGATTGGTGAGGATGGTTCGTATTCGTGTCATGAGATCGAGCCTGGGTATCCGGAGTTTAGTGTGAGGGCGCTCTTTGGGCGTGTGCATTATGAGGGGGTTGCCGAGCCGGAGTTTGTGTATCAATCTTCTTCGGGCGATGATGCTTCGGAGATCAAGCTGAGCTTGATGCCTTTGGTCTTTGGAACGCTCAAGGCGACGGTGTTCGCGATGCTCTTTGCGATCCCGATCGCGGTGCTCGCTGCGATGTATTCGAGCGAGTTCGTGTCCAAGCGTGTGCGCAAGAAGATCAAGCCTACGGTCGAGTTGATGGCGTCATTGCCTTCTGTGGTGCTCGGGTTTATCGCGGCGATGGTGGTCGCGCCGTTTGTTGCGGAGCATATAGATTCGTTTGCGATCGGGATGGTTGTGTTGCCGATCGCGGTGTTGGCTGGGGCCCATGTTTGGCAGTTGATCCCATTGGCGTATCGGTTGCGAACGCGTACGGGGCATCATCTGATGCTTGTTGGGCTGGCGGTGCTGGTGGGTGTGGGGGCGAGCAGTTTGATTGGGCCGATGGTTGTGCGGTCTTGGTTCGCGCCTGATGCGTTCGATGCTGCGATGCTGGCGGGTGCGATTGAAGATGTGCCCGAAGCGGAACTTCCCAAGTGGTCGGGCGATGCGAGCTACAACGCAAAGACTGTGCGCAAACTTCGTGCGATCGGGTTAGGTGTAGATTATGGCGTGGTGGTACGCCCGATTGATACTGAGGGTCAATTAGAGGCGTTGATAGAGAATGCCCGGGCGCTCGCCGAGATCGGGCTTGTTGGCGGCGATCTTCAGCGGTGGCTCAATGATGAATATGGTCGCGCACGGCCTGGTTGGATGGTGGTGTTTTTTCCGCTGGCGTGTGTGGGTGTATGGATCGCGCAGGCGGTGTTTATTCGGAGAAAGATTGACCTGCTCATCGCAGAGCATGGCGGGCTCGCGGGCAGCTTGGTTGTGCTGGGCAAGTTTGTGGTCTTGCTCGGTTTGAGCTTTGCAATCGCGATGGTCGGCGCGGTGGTTGCTGAGTCGATGGGCTTTGATCCGAGGGATTCGGTGTTCGGGTCGTTTAGTCCGCGCAACACTTTGGTGGTGGCGATCATCATGGGCTTTGCGGTGATCCCGATTATTTTCACGATTTCGGAGGACGCGTTGCAGGCGGTGCCGATGACTCTTCGGACGGCTTCGCTCGGCGCGGGCGCGACCCCTTGGCAGACGACGGTGCGCGTGGTGATGCCGGTGGCTGCGTCGGGGATTTTCTCGGCGTGCATGATCGGGTTCGGGCGTGCGGTTGGCGAGACAATGATCGTGCTGATGGCGACGGGGAACACGCCTGAGATGGATTGGAATATATTTTCTGGGTTTAGAACTCTGGCTGCGAACATCGCGGTCGAGTTGCCCGAAGCCCCCAAGGATGAGACGCATTATCGTGTGTTGTTCTTGTGTGGGCTGGTGTTGTTCGTGATGACCTTTGTGATCAACACGCTTGCTGAACTGGTTCGGCGGGTTGTGCGAGCGAGGAACGCAGGGTTATGAGTGACACCAACACAACTCATGCTGTACATGCCCGGAGGCGAACGTTGCCCAGCGCGATCGGTGAGCCGATGGTTTGGTTGACGGGCGGGGCGTTGGTCGTGTGCCTGTTGATGATCGTGATGCTTGTACTCTTGGTCGTGGTGAATGGCTCAAAGACCTTCTGGCCTAGGGCGATTGATCAGGTAACGCTGAGCGATGGCGAAGTGTTCTTGGGGATCGCGACCGAGCACGAACGTGTTGCCGAGACGGGCGCGATGCGTACGCTTTATCGTGTGGGGAACCGGGATATCGGGCAGGAATCGTTCCGGTGGATAGATGATGAGCAGGTTACAAGTGTTGAAACACCTGATGATGCCGTGATGCTCGAACGCGAAGCGTGGGGCGTGTGGTTCGGTGTTCCAGAATCGATTGTACGTGTGCATGCGGGCGAAGAGGACACGGTTCTTGCGCACGGATCGGGTGATGTGCTTGAATCTTATGAAGCGTTGCACCATGATGCTCGCAAAACAAAATCAAGGATCGAACAGCTCAAGAAGGTTGAACTTGGTTCGATCAACTCCGAGATTGATACCCTTCGGCTCAATATCCGCGAGGCAGAGATCGAATCGGCACGAGGTGATGATGGGTTGATTCGATTGGGCTGGGTGCTTTGGTTTGTGTTCGCTGGATTGCTGTTGGGATGTATGGGGGTGGTGTATCGGTGCCGGGATATGGGGACCGAACTCGGCGCGTCGAATGCTCGTCAGGGCGAGTTGATCCGAACATCGGGTGTGATTGCCGCGGTGATGTTGGTGCTTGCGATGTGGATTGCGGGGCCTTGGAAGGGTCAGGTTGTCAACGAGGCGCAGCTCGAAACCATGCGTGCGGATGCAGCAAACAGTGAAGCGGCGTTGTTGATTGAATATGACGAGGTGATCGCACAGATCCGTGAGATTGAAGATCAGGATCATGAGCTTCGGCTGATAATAGTTGAGCCAACGAGTGGACGCTTCGCGCCGGTTTCGCAGACGCTTGGCGATGAGCCGATGTATGTGAGCCAGGTTGTGAGGCTGGTGCAGGCCAACACGCTTTCGACGGCCGGCAAACTCGGCGTGTTCTTTTCTCGGTGGTGGGAGTATCTCTCGACGAATCCGCGGGAGGCGAACACCGAGGGCGGGGTGTTCCCGGTGATTGTTGGTACGGTGATTCTGACGCTTTTGTTGACGATCTTTGTGACGCCGATGGGTGTGATCGCGGCGTTGTATTTGCGTGAATATGCCAAGCAGGGTTTCTTGACGAGTCTGATTCGTATCGCGGTGAATAACCTTGCGGGCGTGCCGAGCATTGTCTATGGCGTGTTTGGGCTGGGGTTCTTTTGCTATACCGTCGGCGGGTATGTCGATACCGGGGCATCAGAATCCGCACGGATGAGCGCAGCGGGTTGGTGGGGGATGTTCGTGCTCGCAGGAGTATTGTTGATGGCGGGGTTTGCTACCAAGCTATGGAGCAAGCCAAATCCTGGCAAGTTGCCATCGAGTTTCAATGTATGGATGCAACGCGGGGCGTGGTTGGTGTGGGCAACGGTGTTGGTGTTGGTCGTGATGTTGGTGACACGGATGCCTTATTTTTATGGGTTTTTTGAAGCTCGCGCACAAGATGGAACGCCCACCTTTGGGGCGCGTGGGATGCTCTGGGCTGCGTTGACCTTGGCGTTGTTGACACTGCCTGTGGTCATCGTGGCGACGGAAGAGGCGATCGCGGCGGTGCCCAACTCGATGCGTGAGGGCAGCTATGGGTGCGGGGCGTCCAAGTGGCAAACGATGCGGCGGATCGTTCTGCCCGGTGCGATGCCCGGGATTTTAACGGGTGCGATTCTGGCGATGGCGCGCGGCGCTGGCGAGGTGGCGCCGTTGATGCTGGTGGGGGCGGTGAAGCTGAATCAGGATTTGCCGATTTCAACAGAGGCGCCGTTTATTCATGCGGATCAGAGTTTTATGCATCTCGGATTCCACATCTTTGATCTTGGGTTCCAGAGCCCGGATTCGCAGGCGGCTCGCCCGTTGGTGTGGACGACGACCTTATTGTTTTTAGCGATTGTGTTCGCACTCAACTTCGCAGCGATTATGATCCGATCACGACTTCGAGCCAAGATGGCGGGGCCTACGGTATGACAAACGAGATAGACTCAACGCACACAGCAGATTCAACCCAACCTATTATCCGGTCGGTCGCGTACACACCCAGCGGCGGTGCGGATCAGGCGTATGAAGTGATCGATGCGATTCGTCGTGGAGAGAATCCGGTGCCGACGGTTCATCCAGAGGTGGTGAATGCAGAATCGGTGATAGATATCGAAGGCTTTAAGCTGTGGTATTCGGAAACGCAGGCGATTCATGATATCTCGATGAAGATCCCGCGCGGCGCGGTGACGGCGTTGATTGGTCCTTCTGGATGTGGCAAGTCGACGCTGTTGCGGTCGATTAATCGGATGAACGATCTGGTTGATGGTGTACGGGTCGAGGGCGGGATATCGCTCAATGGCTCGCCGATCTATGCACCTTCGGTTGATGTGATCTCGCTCCGCAAGCGTTTGGGCATGGTGTTTCAGAAGCCGAACCCGTTCCCGATGTCGATCTTTGAGAATGTGGTGTATCCGCTTCGGATCGATGGCGAACGGCGTAAAGAGGTCCTGGAAGAGGCGTGCGAGAAGAGTTTGCGATCGGCTGCTATCTGGGACGAGGTCAAGGATCGGCTCAAGAAGTCGGCGTTGGGATTGTCGGGTGGGCAACAACAGCGCGTGTGTATTGCACGGGCGATTGTGGCCGATCCTGAGGTGCTTTTGCTCGATGAGCCTTGCTCTGCGCTCGATCCGGTCGCGACGCTCAAGATCGAAGAGCTGATCTCTCAGATATCCGAACGGTACACGGTGCTGATTGTGACGCACAATATGCAGCAGGCTGCTCGGGTGTCAGATTTCACCTCGTTTATGTACCTTGGTCGGATTGTTGAGTATGGCCCGACCGCGACGCTGTTCCAGACGCCTGCGCTCATCGAGACTGAGCATTATGTTTCCGGTCGATTTGGTTAAATTTCTTGCTGATCGGGGCTTTGCTGCTAGACAGCTCTGTCTAGGAATTCGTATTTCCTAATGGTCAAAGGTGCGGGAAATGGTGGATTGAAAACCTCAAAGGTCGATAAGAAGGACTACGATTGTCACCGGGCGAGTATGCCCGGTTTTCGTCCGATAGTCCACTCAGTTTCAAGCCGGAGCGTTTGATTTGAGGGTTGACTGAGGAGTGCTATGAGTTCTGTTCCCCAACCGAATGTGCCGTCGATTAACCAGTGGAATGCCGAGTACCTCGAAGAGCAGTACAAGGTGTATTCCGCTGATCCTACCTCTCTTGATCCCGAAATACGTGCGTTTTTCCAGGGCTTTGACCTTGCGCATGCATCGGAGCTTCGGCTCTTTGGTGACGAGCCAACGCCGACTCAAGGTGTTGTTTCGTCGGCAGGAACTGCGCCTGCTTCGAGCGGCCCGATCAAGGTGACGCC
>CAJXXI010000015.1 GCA_913062615.1 uncultured bacterium
GTACGGCTACCTTGTTACGACTTAGCCCCAGTTACCAGTTTTACCCTAGGCAGCTCCTTGCGGTCACCGACTTCAGGCACCCCCAGCTTCCATGGCTTGACGGGCGGTGTGTACAAGGCCCGGGAACGTATTCACCGCGCCATGGCTGATGCGCGATTACTAGCGATTCCAGCTTCACGGAGTCGAGTTGCAGACTCCGATCCGAACTGAGACCGGCTTTTGAGATTCGCACCTCCTCGCGGAGTAGCTGCCCTCTGTACCGGCCATTGTAGCACGTGTGTAGCCCAGGACGTAAGGGCCGTGATGATTTGACGTCATCCCCACCTTCCTCACCGCTTGCACGGGCAGTTTCTCTAGAGTCCTCAGCATTACCTGCTAGCAACTAAAGATAGGGGTTGCGCTCGTTATGGGACTTAACCCGACACTTCACAGCACGAGCTGACGACAGCCATGCAGCACCTGTGTATGTTCCACCCAAGGGCGTCGCTCCTGTTTCCAGGAGTTAATCCATACATGTCAAGTCTAGGTAAGGTTCTTCGCGTTGCCTCGAATTAAGCAACATGCTCCACCGCTTGTGTGAGCCCCCGTCAATTCCTTTGAGTTTTAGCCTTGCGACCGTACTCCCCAGGCGGCACACTAATCAGTTTACCTTCGGCCGCGAGATCATGAGAGATTCCGCGACCTAGTGTGCATCGTTTACGGCGTGGACTACCGGGGTATCTAATCCCGTTCGCTACCCACGCTTTCGTACCTGAGCGTCAGAACAAGCCCAGTCAGTTGCCTTCGCCATTGGCGTTCCCATGAATATCTACGCATTTCACCGCTCCACTCATAGTTCCACTGACCCCTACTTGTCTCAAGATTTGTGGTTTACCCTGCAGTTCCACGGTTGAGCCGTGGGATTTCACAAGATACCTACAAATCCGCCTGCGTACGCTTTAAGCCCAGTGATTCCGATTAACGCTTGGACCTTCAGTATTACCGCGGCTGCTGGCACTGAATTAGCCGGTCCTTCCTTTATGACTGATCGTTGTTTCTAGTCATTGACAGTAGTTTACACATCGAAGATGCTTAATCCTACACGCGGCATTGCTCCGTCAGGCTTTCGCCCATTGCGGAAGATTCGTTACTGCAGCCTCCCGTAGGAGTCCGGGCAGTGTCTCAGTCCCGATGCGGCGGGTCATGCTCTCACACCCGCTACCCGTCTTCGGCTTGGTGAGCCTTTACCTCACCAACTACCTGATAGGATAATCGCCGCTCCCAAGGCGGTAAACCTTTCCTCCGTAGAGCACATAAAGTATTACCTCCCGTTTCCAGAAGCTATCCTTTACCTTGGGGTACATTCGATTATATTCCTCGCCCTTTCGCCACTCCCTCCGAAGAGGTCGTTCAACTTGCATGTTTTAGCCATGCCGCCAGCGTTCAATCTGAGCCAGGATCAAACTCTTCAGTTGATATTTATTGCACAGCCATCATGACTTGCGTCAGTAATGACTGATATGCATCAAAAGAAGCCGATCCGACTAACCTACCCGTGCTTCCGAAGAAGGCGTAGTAGGCCGGTCTACATGTTCAAACCAATGATAAATCAAAGGCTCAAACATGTCCGAGGTGGCAAGACCTCGGAAAAGCTATTACACTCTTTAGTGTTAAATTCCAAATATTAATATTTGGGGCTTCCACTTGCACAAGAATGTAATGGCAAACAAGTGTGACCTTGTCGCCAACTTTATATAAAACAGCCAATACTCCGTCAAGAGCCCGATATGCTTCGGTTTATGGCGTCTCACATTCTCGTGGTGGACCCAACTGTTCACTTGTCAAAGAGGCCGACGTTGTCTGCATCAAGCAGGCGTTTGTCGTTCACAACCGTACTTGGTTGCGGGGATGAGTGTAGGCTGCAGAGTTTGTTTGTCAAACCGTGAGGGCAAACATCTTCACCAATTTCTCACTTTCTCACTCCCATCTTCTCCATCATTCCTCGAATACCACGTCCCTGCGATATTCACTCGCGACCCCGATGCATGCGGTCCATATTTCAATTTGACCTTTGAAATCGGAATTAGTGCGTAATTCGTCTTCAATCGCCGTTTTTAGTGCCTTGCTCGCCGCGACAAAGGTCGCCCCGGTCGTCCGCACATCGTCGATCAGGATGTACACCCGTCGTTCTTGCGCGATCGTTTTTTTCATGGCACGCATCCCTGATTTAGAAAAGAAAAAGGCACCTTTGATATTTCGTGCCCTCGCGGTCATCGAAAGCCCAACTTGTTCTGGTCGCCAACGGGTCGAAAGCACCGGGAGGACATCCGAGCCGCTGGATTTGGCTGCTGCTCGTGCCAATACCAGCGTATGTTCGACGCCTCGGGCAACTCTTCGGAACCGATGCATCGGGATCGGTACCAAGACCGCGCTTTCTGGGCTGATTTGGGCGTGTTCGAGCTGTTCAAGGATTGCGAGACCAAGATGCATGCCCAAACCGTCGCCGGTGGGGCGCCAGCCGGCGAACTTGAGCGCCAAGACCTCTTGTCGGATTACATCTTTATACCGCCCGAGTCGAATCGCTCGATCCCAAGGCAACTTCTTATCCCGACAGTCCGCGCACCCTTCGCCGTCCGTTTCATGCCCACCAATACTCCCGCCACACCTCCAGCAATAGTCGGCCGAACCATCGCGGGCCCACCCGGTTTGCAAGGCCCACTGATCAAACGCCAAACCGGTTCTGCCCAGCAGGTGGACCTCGATGGATTCAATTAATGGATGGGGGACGCGAATTTGAATCGGTTCGGGTGCCTTGGGCGGTGGAGTGGGGGCCTCTTTGGGAGGCCAAGTGAACATATCGGTTGCTGACGTATCACTTTGCCCAGCCATTACCCAGATGTTCCGCCGGCGGTTCCACCAGTTTTGCCGCCAGATGTTCCGCATCCGAGTTGCGAGCGGATCAACTGTGCCCTCGCAGCTCGGCGCTGTTGCTGGGTGAGCACCTCATCGAGCGTTCGCTGGAGATGGATCGGCTGAGAACTGAGCAACAGCCCATGCACCTGTTCAAGGGTCACATCGTCAACAATCCCCGTCAGCACGCCCAAACGAACAAGGCTCAAGAGTTCCATTGCCTCGTCGACCTTCATCAATCGAGCATGGCGCAGCGTGCCCAAGGCTCGCCAAATCTGATCCTCGAGCATCTCGCGCCGATTGCTCAACAGGTTCTTGCGGGCATGGCGTTCGTACCCAACGATCTTGGGGACGATCTCATGCTCCATCTCGCGAAGAAGCATGTCGTCTGATTTACCCAGCGTGGTTTGGTTGGAGACCTGGTAGAACTCGCCGGAGGATTCGGACCCTTCGCCATAAAACCCACGGACAGCCAATCCCATATCCGTCGCTGCCCTTCGCATCTTGTCGAGTTCGCCGGTAAGCTTGAGCGCGGGCAGGTGCAGCATGACCGAGAGCCGAAGCCCGGTCCCGACATTGGTCGGACAGGCGGTGAGGTACCCGAATCGTGGGTGATAGGCATAATCGAGACCGGCTTCGATCTGGTCATCAAGCTCGTTTGCTTCTTCTAAACAAGCACCAAGAGCCAATCCAGAGCGAATCGTTTGCAAGCGAAGATGGTCTTCTTCGTTGATCATAATGCTCACGCGTTCATCTGGGGTGAGCACCGCGACGCTTCTGGGCTCATCGAGCCCGCCCTTGCCGGTGATCAGCTTGCCCTTTGCATGCTGGCGCGACATCAGCTGGCGTTCGACGAGCAGGTTGCGATCTTCGCGTCCTATTTCGTGCAGGTCGATCCACATGAACTGGGTCGATGGGCTGGTCGTCATGTTGAGAATGCGGTGCTTGCACGCTTCGAGGATCTGTGTGCGATCGAGCCTTGATGCCTGAGGCGTAAACGGGAACCCGGATATGTTCCGCGCCAAGCGAACACGCGATGACATCACGACATCGTTCGATTCGCCCAATCCACGCAGCCACTCGGCCTTCTTGGTGAATGCGGGTCCTCGCATGGGGTTCGAGCCCGAAGGCGTGTCGTCGGCTGCCTGCATCGGCGGGTTCTCCGAGAGTGTGATTGATCGCGGTGCGGTGGGGCGGGAGAGAAGGGGCGTACGCAACCGTGATCGTAGGATCAGGCCGGTGCAGAGTCTGATGTCGGCGTAGACCGATTCGGTGCCGACTCGATCTGCGATGACGCCAACGAGGTCAAGCGGGTCAGCTCGTCGCGGAGCATCGCTGCCTGCTCATACTCTTCGTCATGGATCGACTTGGCCAATCGCCCACGCAGCGCTTCGAGCCGTTCTTCACGCTGGCGTATATCGCCGAGCAGGGCTTCGATGCGGTTCGTGTCGTTGGCGTCTTTGCTCTCGCTCAGGGCGCGTCTGGGCACCTTGCCGACATGGTTGCATCCGCCTTCGTGGGCTCGTTCGATCATCGGCCCGATCCGGTCTTCAAAGATCTGATAGCACGCCGGGCACCCGAGCAATCCAGATTTCTTAAAGCTCGAGAAGGTCTGTCCGCATCCAACGCATGACTGATGAATCGGCTTGGTCTTCATCGTCGGGCGGGGTTTGATGGTATCGCTGGTGGATTCGCTCACAAAGTCATCGTCCGGCGAGGCGTCCTCATCAGTAATCACCTGCCCCATAATGTAGCTCGCGCTCGATATGAGCTGGCTGATGGGGATATATGGATCGACACTGACACCTCGTTCGCGGGCGCAATGCTCGCACA
Source organism: uncultured bacterium (assembly GCA_913062615.1). GTDB lineage: Bacteria > Planctomycetota > Phycisphaerae > Phycisphaerales > UBA1924 > UBA1924. Next base: position 4,723 of record CAJXXI010000015.1, read on the forward strand.
GGTGCCTCTCGACCTTTTTTTTGTCTTTGGTGATGATCACTTCGTGGATCGTCGCTTCGTATTGGCCGCATTCACAGAGCATCCATTGCCCTCCAGTATTCTCAATCCATTGGCTGAACCTGCTGAGTATACAGGATTTGCAGCAAAAACAAAAGAGCCCACACGAAATGTTGTGGGCTTTTGGCGGGAAATTTTTTGTCAATCTGGTTCACGAACACCCAAATTCAATGGGCAATTGGTGATTCAGAGGGCATTTAGCCTTCGGCGGCCGCGAGCTTTTGCTGGCGGGTGTACCCAAACTTTCGCTTGAGTGGCTTGATCAACAACCCTGAGCGGATCGCATGAGCCGAGGCGTACACCTTTACAGTGGTCTTTGAACCATCGTTGTTGGTGATCTCAGCGTTGACCTTCTGAAGGTTGGGCTTGAACTTGCGGCGGGTCTTGCCGGTAGTCTGGAGGCCGAAACCACCCTTTGAGATCTTGGCACCGCCGTAGGCTTTTCTGTTGCCGTAGGTTGTCTTTTTTCCGGTGAAGTGGCATTCAAATGGCATAGTTCTAACCTCAGTCTGGTCCATAAGGACATATCGGTGCCCACCTTGGGCGTTGGGTCGTGATGATAGGCGTGGAAATGGGGAAAGCAAGAGCGGGAAGTTCGGAGTAGAGGCAAAGAACTCAAGTTGAAACGAAGAATAGGCAGATAACGCAAAATACTCAGGCCGAGTTCGTTTTTTCGTCGCTTAAAGCAGGGGAAATGAGAGTTTTAGCACTGGTGAGGAGAGCGATGAGCTTTTCTATGTCAGCTTATCGAACCTGCGTTTTGGCGAATGCCAGTTAATTCCAAAAAACCGGGTGAATTAGGCTGTTTTTTTGTAGCAGATTGAAAAAATTGATACCATGATTGCAAGAGAGACGTCAGAGGCCTCCTTCAGAGGTCTTCGATCTACAAAACCATTCGTTCACAAAGGGGAGAATACAAATGAAAAAGATACTCAATGCCACGATCGTGTTGGCTGCAGTTGCGGGCACTGCACAGGCCGATATCGTGCTCGATGGCGTTCTTGGTGGAGCAGACAGCTATTCAAACACCGAGAGTGTGACTTGGTTTAATGGTCACCAGACTGCCAATAGCTTCTATGGCGACTTTGGCAATCAGTCTCACACGACCAACATCAGCTATGGCGTGAGCACATTCGGAGGGGCTGACTACTTCTTCCTCCATGTCGAAGCCCCCTTGTATGCAAAGAACATGATCTGGGAAAACAGAGATTGGGGTGACGAGTTTGTCAATACAGACCCAAACGCCGGGCTTATTGAGGGCGATGTGACCTCTTACCGAGTGCATCATGAAACTCATCACAACCCATTCAGCATGAACCTGGATTTTAATGGTGCGACCGGCAGTGAAAAGATGTTCTTCTTGGATTCAAATGGCGATGGCGTATTCGGCGCTGATCTCGATGGCAATGCGGATAACGCATTTGGTCTGGTAGGATATAAAGATTCAGTTGACTATCTGCTTGATAACGGCTTGAGCACAGTGGACCTGAGTCTTGCTCGAGACACGACGATGTCATTCGAGTTCATGTTCGAACTTGATTCGGCGATGAATGAGCAGATTCTGGAATATGCCCGCAATGGCATCGAGTTCCACATGTCGCCCGAACGCGGGCTGCCAGTTCCTGCTCCAGCTTCCGCAGCATTGCTCGGACTCGGTGGCATGCTCCTTGCCAAGCGCCGTCGTTAAAACTGAGGCTGTTTGCGAGTTCAAAGTACAATGAAAAGGCTGTCTCAATAATGAGACAGCCTTTTTTATGTCAATGCCCGATGCTCAGCAGGTGCCGTCTTCGGCTCGAGCATGTCTCCTTCTCAATACCTTCTATGACAACCATAGTAGATACGGCTGTGAGACGAAGATTGGCGAATCGGGGTATCCGGTGCTTAGTCCGGGCAGCCTGAACTGAAGAGGGCGATGTAGGCGCTGATGTCAAAGAAGTTGAGTTCGCCGTCGCCGTTGATGTCGGCGATGCACTCAGGTTCGGGTGGGCCGTCGACGACTGAGACTCTCACAAGGATGGTGCCATTGTTAGGGATTCCATTTTGAGGATACTCTCGCCAATCCGCATGGCCAATGATTGTGTAGTAGTACAAATGCACGCCGGTCCACTCGGGCATCTGGTAGTCAATTGGCGCATCGGGGAGCGAGGTCATCGAGAGACCCCACGCATCGCCTGGGAATCCAAAATCGACCCAAAACTGAATATTCTCGCCGTTGATGTCGGTCGACATCTGATATCTAAAGGCACTCTCGACATATTGGAGCTCAACATCTGCTGGGAGGTATTCCAGCGGCTCTTGCAACAGTACAAAGGGTGCAATTACCGAGGAATTCGTGAGGGCCCCAGTCTGCACAGCCTCGCCCCACACGGCGTTGAACCGGACCGTGTCGGTGTCGACCGTGTGTGGTGCGGCACCCGCGTCGAAGACGGCGCGGAGTCCGAACGGTACTAATTCGAGGCTGCCGTCAGTTACGACCGTCCCGCTAATATCGATCTCGATGTACGGCTGCGCGGTCGCATTGGCAGACGAGAGGGTGATGGCCGCGATGATTGCGGCGACGAGCGTGGTGAATCGGGTGTGAATGGTCATGCGGTCTCTCTCAGGTGTATTTCGATCAGAGCGACCAGCGTACTGGAATCCGCCTCTTGGAACAAGGGATTACTCAGCAACCGCCGAATTTGTGCGCATGGTTTGGACCGAGAAGAAGACCACTATACCCCGTGTCTAGGGGGTGATGATCTTCTTCGTTTTGGGGTGAGGTGATAGGAGTGGCAGGTGTTACGGACAGCCTGCACTGAAGAGGGCGATGTAGGCGCTGATGTCGAAGAAGTTGAGTTCGCCATCGCCGTTGACATCCGCGAGGCACTCGGGTTCGGGTGGGCCGTCAACGTATCGGAATGTCGCGTGGATGCTGCCAGTGATGAGACCACCGGAACCTCCTTCCCAACGCGCACTACCAATATCACCATTAATACTCGAGTACGAGTCGTATTTCACGGGACCATTTGAGAATACCTGGTAGTCACCGAGATCGTCGGGGAGCGTGGTCATCGCGAGACTAAACGAGCCGATTGGGTCGATGACCACGAAATCCATGTACTCGCCGTTGACATCGGCAGATATCCGATAGCTGTTGGAACTCCGGACATATATGAAATCAAAATCTGCGGGGATGTACTCCAGCGCTGTATCGATTACAATGGGCGATCCGGTCGCGATGGACGGTAAACCCCTAGTCTCAAAGGCCTCGCCCCACACGCCGTCGAAACGGATCGAGTTGTTGCCGACCGAGACCGGTGCGGCACCCGCGTCGAAGATGGCGCGGAGTCCGAACCGCTTGAACTCATACCCGGTTGTCTGACCTTGCATCGAGCCGCTGACATCGATCTCGATGTACGGCTGCGCGAACGCAGGAGTGGACGAGAGGGTGATGGCCGCGATGGCTGCGATGGCGAGCGTGGTGAATCGAGTGAGAATGGTCATGTGGTGTCCTTACTAGTGATTTTCAGTCAGAGCGGCGAGAGTACCGGCATCCGCCTCTTGGAGCAAGGAGATACCCAGAAATCACCGTATTTGTGCACGGGTGTCTTGACCATCATCTGATAACAGTTGATTTTACTAATTTCCTGCTGTATAAGAATTATTTGTGTGAAAACTCCCCGTCGTCGTGTATAAATGGAGCCCCCATAAAACCCATGGCGGGCATCCTGATTTGGGACCATCTGGTCCCCCAATCAACCATCCTAAAGAGAAGAGAGAGAACACACATGAATATTCAAAGAAGCCGCATATGGTCCATGCTCATTGCAGTGGTCGTTGCCGCGACTGCTGCGACAACCGCCAACGCCCAGCTGTTCCAGATGGAGTTCACCGCGGTCTATAAAGATTACTTCAACTCTGGGGGTGGGGGAACGCAGACAGGCGTTGTTATGGTCACCGGCACGGTCGTATGGGACAGCCAGACCCCATCTACCTTCACCAACGGCTCCAATAGCCGAAGCTGGGATTACATATCGTTCGAAGCCAGAGGAATCGGACATCTTGAAGGCGGCCACGAAATTGACTTCACGCTCGATCTCGGCCCCTCGGGCAGCACATCCAACTCCATCCAAACCGTCCACATCCCATCCCAGAATGCTTCGAACATGTATTGGAGATCAAACATCGATCCCTTTAACACAGGATCTGGAGTTTGGGACGGCAGCTTTTATATCTTTGCCGGGAATGCCCCAGGCATGCCCGACTTCACTTCGCCGTTGCCCACTACAGCAGCAGGGTACGAGGGCTCGAACGGATTCAGTCCGAGACTAAGCTTTACCGATGCCGATTTCAACTTCATCGATATGGAGCTGGAATCGTCAACCGTGGTCATCACGCCCTTGAATCCCGACCCGCCTTGTATCGCAGATATCAACGGGGATGGCGAACTCAACTTCTTCGACGTCAGCGCGTACATCTCTTTGTTCACAGCGGGCTGCCCTTAACCCCCCCCAGCAGCAGTAGGAAGAGAAGAAGGCCATCAACCCCTGGGAGCGGGGTTGATGGCCTTCTTCTTTTGGATCATTGGGTTTGGTTGTTGGTGATCGGCTATGGGCACCCGTTATCATGGGTTCGATTGTGCCCAGGTGATGGCTTCGGCTTCGGCTTGTTTGATAAAGGCGTTCTTGCCGGCGATGTAGGTTTCAAGAGTGATACTGGGGTTGGCGATGAGATTGGCTTTGAGCTGAGAGTATTCTTGTGCCTTGGCTGGATAGGCGATGAGGTAATCTCTGAAGGCGAGGTGCCTTTGGAGGTGAGGGGAGCCGATGGCGAAGGCGTGGATGTGGTGGGTTCGGGTGCCTTGGGGGTTGGATTTGCGGAAGTAGCGTCGGGTTTCGATGCCGAACTCGCCCATGACTTCATAGCCGAGGGATTCGATGGCGGGGTTGGATTCATCGAGCCGATCGAGCGAGGCGACTTCGATGAGGATGTCGATGATGGGTTTGGCGAGGATATCCGGTATTGAGGTGCTGCCGATATGGTCTATGGCGATTGCTTGATCGCCCAGTGCTTGGTCCAGGTCGGTTCGCTCTTGGGTGAAGAGTTGTTTCCATTGCGGGTTATGTGGGATGGCGATTGGGGGCATGGTGGAATGATACCCAAAGCGGCAGCCGCCCGAGGAGCCGGATGACTCTTCGGGCGGCGTGAACCTACTTGGATTGAGTTATTCGTTCACAGTTTGAACTGTGATACCAACTGGCGTAGCTGTTCAGATTCTACCGAAAGACCGTTGGCGGCTTCAGCTGTCTGGCCTGCAGCCTGATTTGACTCGCGTGAAACCGCATTAATCTCTTCAATGCCTACTGCAATCTGCTCGCCCACAGTTGCCTGCTCTTCAGCGGTCTTCGCAATCGAGCTCACCATCTCTTCGAGACTTATAGAGGACTCAGAAATCTTACTGAGCATATGCCCAGCCTCTTCAGCGAGCACAACGCCCTTTTGTACACGATCAGTTCCGACATCGATGAGTTCGACCGCTTTGGTGGTTTCATCCTGAATCTCACGGATACTCAGACCGACCTCCTCGGTCGCTTGGGTCGTGCGTTCGGCAAGTTTGCGAACTTCGTCAGCAACAACGGCGAATCCACGCCCGTGCTCGCCGGCTCGTGCAGCTTCGATGGCTGCGTTGAGTGCCAGCAGGTTTGTTTGATCAGCGATGTCATTGATGACCTCAATGATCTGGCCGATTTGTTCACCCTTATTACCGAGCTCGGTAACGCTCGTCGAGCTGGAACTCACAGCAGTGGAAATCTCGCTCATACCATCAACAGTGTTCTTCACAATTGTGACACCAGAAGCAGCATTCTCCCCGGCTTCGCGTGCATTCGTTGATGCATCACCTGCATTACGAGCCACTTGGACAACCGATGATGACATTTCTTCGATGGCTGACGAAATTTGTTCTACCTGTGAAGATTGGCTCTGAAGACCAGCCGACATCTCTTCGCTTGATGCCGCAATCTCAGTTGCAGCTGCAGCTACTTGATCTGAGGCAACTTGTACATCAGTGATGATCGAATGGAACTTCTCAACAAAGATATTGAACCATGATGCGAGTCGTCCGAGCTCGTCCTTTGATTTCGTTTCAAGCCGCATTGTCAGATCGCCCTCAGCGATGACTTTGATCATATCCACGGTTTTGTTAATAGGACGGGTGATCATCAGGCTGAGGAAGAGCCCGATGCCCAAGCCGGCGAACACTGAAAGCGTCACGATTGCCACGAGGGACGAGGTCGCCGTCGTCTTGGCGGCGTCTCCATGATTCTTGGCCGCGGTCATTGCAACGCTTGAAGCGTGCTCGATTTCACTGAGAAGATGGTCGGCTTCGTTTCCTGAAGCGTCCAACTCGCCCATCGCGACATCGACCGCGATTCCTTGGACCATCGCGGCGTGATGCGTGTCGATGAGTTCTTGGCCGGCAATTTCGAAGAGTTCGTGGTCGTGGTTGAACGCTTCAAGAGCGGTGAGAATAGCTTCATTGTGTGTAGGTACAATGGTGATGCCGTCGATCTCTCCGCCGTGGACGATGATGTCGAGGTAATGCTCGAATGAAGCGATTTTTTCGTGGTAGTGTGCTTCGAGCGAATCGGTCTCGGTTGGATCGATGGTCTGAATAAACTCTTCCAAGCTCATTCGTGCTTCTGCCAGGGCCATCTGTGCCTCACTGAGCATTTCGATGAGCGGGATATCTTCACTGAGGATGACCAGAGCGGCTTCGCTCAGGTCGCCTTCATGGCTTCGCTTGTCGATTTCCTCGTTGACGAGATCGAGCACCTTATGGGAATGGACCATCGCGATGTCGTAGTCATGTGCCATTTCTATCATCGCGTGATGGGCCTGCTCTTCGAGATGGAGCATCTCTCTGCTGCTTTGCATCATGTGTGATGCAGCAACCTGGAACTCATCAGTGTGAATCGTGTGTGCATGACGCACCATCTCGGCGAGCTCTGCGTTTTTCGTTTTCAGAACGACGGTGCCGTCGTCAAAGATTTTTCCTTCCAAAATCGCATTGGAGAATGTCTCGTAGTCAGAGAGCGTCTGCTCATAGGATGAAAGAATCCCGTCCAACTCACTCGAATGATCAGAGTTCGTCGCGGCGGTCGCAGACTTGAACTCCTCCATTGCGATTCGGGATTTCCAGAGTGAGATTTTCATTTCACTCGCCATATACACGATCGGTGCTTCTTCGTCACCAATGACGTGAAGGCTTTTCCCGACAGAATCAATGCCTCTGTATCCGATAACCCCGGATACGACCACAAGGGAAACGATGCAGAAGCATCCAGTTAGTATTTTGAACCTGATTGTTAGTTTGTTAAGCATTAGTAAATCCTGTAGTATCGGTGAATTAGTAAGTCTTTTTCGTTAGTAAATAGATCGGCACTGCATGAGTGCTCCATCAGAGAAACTCTAAATATGGGTCGTCTCTATGAGTGTCGCTCTCGAGAAGTTCGCCATTTTGTGCGGTAGCGGGGGGGGATTTTGTGCTTTCGGGTGAGAGAAAATTCGTCGATCAGTATTCAAGAATTCACTTGTTTGTTCTAGCAGGGCCGAAGAAAAGAGCAGACATCAACATCCTAATATAGCAAATGAAAGTCCTCTCCCAAAACGGCAGCCGCCCGAGGAGCCGGATGACTCTTCGGGCGGCGTGATCCTTGGTGGATGTGCCTGTGTGGGTCTTGTGTATTTACACGGGTTTAGTTGCTCGAAGCGACCGAACCTTCGATTTCAACCTCTTCTGGGGTGATTTCGATGATTGTTGGCTCGATGTTGAACTCTTCGAGCTGTTGTTCGAAACTCTGGACATGCCCTTCTTGGTCGATGAGGTACTGGGCTTCATCGATGTAGCTTCGGCCGTTCTCTTTGCCAGAGATGGCTTCGAGGCGGGCACGCTGCTCGGTGCGGATGTTGCTCAGACGGCTGTTGAGCTGATCGAGCGAGTTTGCCTGGAATCGACTATGAGCATCGATGGTGTCCTGACGATCTTCCATCATCTCGATGAGACGATCATTGCGAGCGATGGTATCGATTTGTGCGTCAAGCTGGAAGAGCTTGGCCTGGAACTCGGACTGTTCGCCGACGAGACGGTCAAAGAGGTCTGAGAGCTGGGTTTCCTGATCGCTCAGGTATCCGAGATCGATGTTGAGGTCTTGAGCGCGGGTGGCGTACAAGCCTTGGGTTTGTTCGATCTGCTGACGCTTGGCGTAGGCATCTTCGAGGTCTACAGGCTTGTTATTAAAGCTAATTCTTACGATTGCACCCGGGTTTGCACTCTGGGTGACCCGTGCTTGGGCGATTTGTGAATCGACCACGTTGAGATCGTTGCTTGCCAGCGAGACCACCTTGGTAGCGATCTGCATTTCTCGCTCGAGCTGGGCGATCTGTGTCTGGACTTCGCTCAGGTCAGAGCGGACGTCAGCGATCTTGCCTGGGTACTGTGCTTCAAGCTTCTTGACCTGTGCCCGGAGCAAGATGGGGTCGTCGATGTTGTCATCGATGACGCTTGTGATTGCACCTCGTGTTTGATTGAACATTGCGTGTGCCCGTTGAGGACCTGCGACCGCAACAAGGACACCACCGGTGAGGGCGGTGATCACGACGCCGCGTACTACTGTTTTACCAATGCATCCCATTGTATTTCTCCAAACTAGATGTCGATCTTCCTGAGAATCGACTGGGTTTCGTGTTCCCGATCGAAGTAGATCGGGGTTGGTTTTGTGTTTGCCAAGCGGGTGCTCGACACCTGATATCTGGGAATCTGGAATGTTGAATTTCATCGTGAGCAAGAAAAACACAAGAAAAGCATCTCGATTGGTCTATCTCTGGGTTCTCGGACATGCAAAACTCGCTTTTATGCACCCTCAGGTGGGATATTCGGGTATCCTGATAGGGTGCATTCATTTGAAACCTGGAGCGAGCAATTCCAAAGAATGCTGATCCCGGTGCTGATAAAATCAGTAGAACGGGTGTCTGATTGAAGTTTTCTGAATGAAAGAGGGTCCATGCTCACAAATATGACCACCAGTTTTATTGCCCGGTTGCGTGCCAATGACGAGGCCGCTTGGTTTGAACTCTGGGAGACTTTCGGACCGGTGATCCGCATCCAGCTTTCTCGCTGGGGGCGTGGACGCATCGGGGTCGAGACGGTGCGGGATCTTTCGCAAGAAACCCTCGCCGCGTTGTCGAACTCTATAGATAGGTATGACCCTGCGCGTGGTGCTCGTTTTTCAACCTGGTTATTGGCGATCGCCAAGCATGTGCTGGGCGATGAGATTGACCGAAGGATGGCGCTCAAACGTGGGGGGGGCAAAGCCAACGCGCAGTTCGATGAGACTTGGATGAAAGCAGATGCGACCCAAGGGGTCGACGAGATATACGAGGCGTCGATCTTCTGTGCTAAGGTCGAAGCCGCGATCAAAATGGTCGAAAGAGAGACCGATTTTACTGATTTTACGATCTATCGGATGCGTGTGCTCGATGGGCAGTCTGGCAAAGAGGTTGCAGTGGCGATCGGGGTGTCCGAGCCAACGATCAGCCGACGGCTGGCGAAGGTTCGCGGGGTCTTACGGGCTCGGCTCAGCGAGGTCATTGCGACCTATTCGTTTACCTCTGAAGAACTCAGTGAGGCGGAGCGAAATGGATTGACTCTGAATCCCAAGAAAGAGGGCAGCGGGGAAGTCGGCCCTGCGGACAAAGCCGCCGATGTCATGTTCGATGACGCAATCGCGGAAATCTACCACCGGCAAATGTTGCTGCGAGCCGAGGATGAACAAGCCCTTTTGGGTTGATCACCACCGGCCATCAGCTGACAGGGGCGTTAGGATTATGACTGTTATCTCAATCTTTGGAATCATCGCTTCCGTGCTCCTCGGGGCCGTGCTACTTGCTGCGATCATTTTTCTGATCTCCAAGCTCTTTGGCATCACCTTCTTGGTGCTTCGCAATATCTTCCGATTCATCGGCGAAGAGGTCACCGATACGCTCCGATTCGTCGGGGCGATTCTCGCGTCGATCCTCTTTGCACCATTGGTCGTGCTCAGCGTGGTCATCGGGCGTTGGTCGGCATCGAGGCACTATTCAGGCGCATTGATGACCGAACTCCGGGCGGCGACACGGTGTGTCTACCGGATTTTCATCGGCAACATCGCCCGGCTCTTCGGTGTGTCCAAGGCGCTCGAAGGCGTCGAGCAGCGTGTGCCCGAGATGATGGCGGCTGCGCCGACACGCGACAAACCATCCAAGAAACGCGTCGGAATCTTCGAAGGCTACACCATCGTTGGCTCGCTCAAAGGCGGCGGCTCGGGTGGCAAGCTGTACATCGCAGAACCTGATGATGTGAAACGAGCCGTGTTTGCCAAGCGCAAGCTTGGCGAGGTTGATCAAGTGGTGATCAAGGTGTTCTCGCTCAAAGATGGTTCGAGCTTGCCTCAGATCGTACGAGAGAGCCGGGCGCTCGATGCTGCTCGCTCGCTTGGATTAGTGCTCGAACACCAGATGGCACCTGAGCGGTTCTTCTATGTGATGCGTTATGTGCCGGGCGAGTCGCTCTCGATCGTTACCCAGCGTCTGCACACATTGAGCGGCATCTCCGGTCTCGAAACCGATCACCTCAAATCAGTGATGAGTTACTCCGAAGATCTTCTGGTCGCGTTGGATACCTATCACCACGCCGAGCTCTGGCACAAGGATGTCAAGCCCGACAACATCATTGTCGATGGGCACGACAGGAGCGCAAAGGCTCATCTGGTTGACTTCGGACTCATCACCCCGATGCGTTCGGCGATGACACTGACCACGCATGGAACAGAATATTTCCGTGATCCAGAGCTCGTCCGCCAGGCATTGCGTGGCGTGAAGGTGCATCAGATCGATGGCTCAAAGTTTGATATCTATGGTGCAGGTGCCGTGCTGTTTTCGATGATCGAGAACTCGTTCCCTGCTCATGGCGGGTTGTCGCAGCTTACCAAGCGATGCCCAGAAGCGTTGCGTTGGATCGTTCGTCGTTCGATGGCCGAGTATGACCGTCGTTATCCAAGTGCAGCGGTGATGCTCGCCGACTTGCGTGTGGTGATGGCTGCGGATGATCCGTTCACGGTCAAGCCGATTGATCTGCCGAGTGTTTCGCAGGGCGATGTGGCTGCTGCTGATCAGGTTCATAGCGTCCCTGCACCCGAGTTTGACATGCCCGTGAGCTTCGCTGGTTCGCCAGTGCCACCGGTACAAGCCCCGCCTCGCGTCAATGCGCCCGTTGATGCACCAGTTGGTGCGCCAGTCGGTGCACGCGTTGGTCGCCCAAAGACTCAACTCACGAGTTGGTGGTCGGGCAAGTATGCTGTTGGCGGCGTAATGCCCTCGCCTAGTCGCAAGCAGCGTGCACACGCGCCGGCTCCTGTTGGGCAGGCTGTGAATCAGCAGGGGCGTCGCCCATTGCGCGATGTGACTGATCGCAAGCCTGCGGGCCAGCAGGTCAAGGATGCTCGCAAGCGAGCGGATCGGATGCGTTCGCGAGGCAGCAAGCGGATGAAAGCCAATCGGAAACGCCATAGTAACTACTCCAACACACCGGGTGTTGCCGTAGTGTTTGCAGGGTTGTTGGGGATGGCGGTATTGTTTGTCGGTGCGATCATTGGTGCGGCGATGTTCACCCCTTTGTTCCATGACAACACTTCTTATAGTGCCAGCGCTACGCCCATGGCACCGATGCCACCAATGGTGCCTTCGCCCCTGATGGCCTCGATTGATGGTATGGAGATCCGTATTGCCGACGGCAATGTCGTGGTCACACACACCGACTCGCAGTACATTGATGAGGCGTCTTACACGCTCGATGGGATCGCGATGGTCGATGCCGAGGTGCTGATGGTGCCGATGCTTGCTCAGCCGATCGAGCCCGATGTATACGCTCAGCTACAGGATGGATTGGATCAACTCCGTGAGAATGGGCTCGCGATCTTTGGTGATCTTGCTTCAGACGCGGATGATGAGTTTGTGATCGAGCAGACCGCCGAGCTCGCCAACGCGATCGGGTCGATCCCGATTGATTCGCCAGAGTTCATGCTCAAGATTCAGCAATGGCTCATGTCGAAGTCGTTTGATGGCGTGCTGGTATTGGGCACGGTGCCCGGGCAATCCGATGAGCATACCGCGATGTTGGTGATGGACGAGTTTCATACAATCGTGCCGATCACCGATCGCACGGTGCATGACCTATTGATGGTGCTCAACAGCAACGGGTACACCCGCGACTGATTTTTCAAACAAGAGTTGTTTAACCCTGCGACACTTCGATCAGCCGATCGAGTGTCGTTTTTGCATGTCCGCCTTGGATAGAAGCTTTAGCGAGTTCGATGCCTGCTGAAAAGTCTTCACATGCATCAGCCACAAGCAACGCGCCGGCTGTGGTCAGAATGACCATGTCGCTGTACGGGCTTGGGTTGCCCGCGAAGATATCAGTAATGATCTCGGCGCTGTGCTCCACGCTCGACGCCTGGAGCTGATCGAGCGACGCCCTGGCCAAGCCCAGATCCATCGCGTCGATGGTTTCTTCTTGGAGGACTCCATCGCGGACATGCATGACGCGGGTTGGGGCGGTGGTGGTGAGTTCGTCGAGCCCGTCGTGGGCGTGGACGATCATGGCTCGTTTGGCGCCCAGGTTGGCGAGGGTCTGGGCCATCGGCTCGACGAGGGCGTTGTCGTACACCCCGATGAGTTGGCGATCAGCACCGGCCGGGTTGGTCAATGGGCCCAGAGCATTGAAGATGGTCGGGAATCCAAGTGATCGGCGAGGTCCCATTGCGTGTTTCATCGCGGGGTGATGATGGATCGCAAAGCAGAAGCACACCCCGGCTTCATCGAGGCACTTTGACTGTACCGCTGGCGACGCATCGACCTTGACGCCGAGTGTTTCGAGGACCTCTGCGGACCCTCGTCCGGTGCGCGAGCGGTTGCCGTGCTTGGCGACGACGATCCGTTTGAGCGTGGAATCGGCGGGGAGTTGCACCCCGGCAGCCACAATGGCGGCGGCGGTCGAGACATTGAAGGATTTGGGCGCGCCGCCGGTGCCGCAGGTGTCGATGAGGACTTCGCCATCGGCACAGGTATATTCGACTTTTTCGACATGTGCCCGCATTGCGCGTGCTGCCCCGGTGAGGGTTGCGGTGTTGGGGGGCATGGTTTGGATCAGCGCCAAGAGCGCCCCGGTCTGGGCTTGATCGAGTTGCCCGTTGAGCAACGCGAGGAAGGTTTGCTCGGCATCGGCTTCGCCCAGTGGCGTGTGAGCGAGCAAAGCGCGTAAAATCTGATGTATTTGGTCTGGTTCCATACGATGAGAGGGTAGCAGAGTTGTATTCATAATGTACGGTTTGAACGCAAACGCATCTCCGAGCGTATGAAGGCTGTAGAATCAGTGTGAAGCCCATGATGTCCAACAATCCTAATCAATCCGCTCGCACTGTTGCCCATCGGGCGGCGAGTGTGGTTGTTCGTCGTCGATTTGTCGATGCGATGGGGTATTGGCTCATCTGGACATCGGCGAGCGCGTTGGTGCTGATCGTTGCGTCCCGATTGACCGGGTTGGAAGTAGGGTTGCAATGGTGGTGGGGATGGTTGGTCTTGGCGGTTTCAATCGCGTTGGTGCCGAGTTTGGTGCTTGCCGGGCGTCATCGTGTCACCCTCGCCCAAGGCGGAGGCGTGCTCGACGATCGACTCGGGCTCAACAGCCAAATCCGATCCGCGATCGAGCTTGAATCCGATCAAGCATCCAAAGCGCAATCACCCGGATTCGTCGCCCTCGCCCAAGAGCATGGCGAATCTGCAGCTGCCCAGATCGAGGTCGGTCGAGCGTTTGATCCGATCGACACCAAGCACTGGTGGCGGGCGGGGTTGGTATTCGTGCTGGCGATTGTCGCGGGGGTGTGGATGCCGATGCGGGTGAATGGTGATCCCAGAGTACAAGCCGTGATCCCCGAACAAGCGATCGCGAAGATCGATGATGTTGAGGATTCGATCCGGGAGTTGATTGATGATGCACAGGGCGAATCGCCAGCGGTGCAAGATGCGATCGCTGATCTCGAATCGCTCAAAGAAGAACTCGCCCAGGGCGTGGATGACCCTGACCAAGCCAACGCCAGAACAGCGGCCAAGCTCGAGGAACTCGCCAACGCGCTCGATGACCAGGCCGAGCAAGATCAAGACCAAGCCAATGAGCTGAGTGATCGGATCGCCGAGGCACAGAACCAATCTCAAGAACAAGACGGATGGGATGAGCAGCTCGACGACTTTGCCGACGCGATCAAGGAGCAGGACTACGAAGAGGCTCAGCAAGAACTCGACGAGCTGCGAGAGCAGATTGATCAGATGAGCGATGCCCAGCGAGAAGCGTTGGCAGACCAACTCGAAGACCTCGCCGACGCGGTCGAGCCGGATTCGCTTGAGGACAAGCCGACGGACGAGCCAACGCAAGAACTCGCGGATTCGATCCGTGAGCAAGCCGAGGAAATCCGCGAGCCATCTGAATCAGAACCAGAACATGAGCAAGATCAACCCGAAGAACCCGCCAAAGATGAAGCGGAGAATGGGGAGTCTGGGCAAGAGCAGGATTCTGAATTAGAAGAGCCTGAACAAGAGCAAGCAAACGAGGGTGAATCCCAGCAGCCAAGCGAAGAGCCCAGCGAAGATCCAAGTGATCAAGAGGGTGATCAGGGTGGTGAAGACTCGGAAGAGCAGCAGCCAGAGCAAAGTGAAGATGGAGAAGATGGCGAAGCAGAGACGGGTTCTGGCGAGCAAACTGATGGGCAAGAGCAGCAAGGTGATGAGGCACAAGAGCAATCTCAAGAGGGTGAAGAGTCTGGTCGGGAACCTGGACAAGAAGACGAGCAAGGGCAGCAACAAGAAGGCGAAGAGCAGGATCGTCAGCAAGGCGAGGGTGATGATTTAAAAGAATCTGAGCCTCAATCGTCCCAGAGCGATCAGCAAGACCAAGATCAGCCAGAGTCTGGGGGCGAAGAGGGTCAAGCCAAGCAAGAACAACGCGAGGGTCGGCGTTCGCTTGATGAATCACTCGAAGAGATGGAAAAACGAAAGGAGAGATCGCAGCGGAGCCAAGAGCAGGCTGACGATGTACGCGAGCAGGCGAGGAAGCTGATCGATCCCGACGAAACACAAGAGCCGCCCGAGGGCGAATCGCAAGGCGTGCGGCCTCAAGAAAATCAACAAGACCAACGCGGCCGCGCGGGCGACGAGGATCGCACAGAGCAAGAGAACGCGAGAGAGACTGATCCTGGTGCAGTGCGTGATTTCGTGCCCGTCGACGCGAGTGATCCGGGCGCATCGGACAACGCCCAGCCGGTCGGCAAGTGGTACGCGCCCGATGGGGAAGCGGTCGAGCCGGGTGGTGCAAAGCAGGCTGCCCAACGGTTCCGTGAAGCATCCGAAAAAGCCCAGCGTGCGATAGAAGATCAGCAGGTGCCCCGCAAGTATCGCCGAGTTGTGCGCGAAGCATTCAAACGAGTCAATGATCGAGCCAGCGAGCTCGAATCCGGAGCCAAGGTTGCGCCCCAAGGCAAAGATGCCGTCTCGAAAAGCAGCGAACAACCAACGAAAGACGATAGTTGAGTTTGGCGATCGACCAACCCTGGTGGCTCATGCTTTCGCTCGTTGGGGTGCTCTCTGGCGTGCTCGGTTGGCGATGGATGCGGGGGATTCCAGGGCTTAGACGCTCAATCGCCGTGATGATCCGCGTCGTGTTGTTTGTGATTTTGGGCATCGCGATGAGCGGGGTATACCGCATCGAAACCGCCAACGACCTCGCGGTCATCGCGGTGGTCGATACCTCGATGTCTGTCCAGAGTTTCGCATCCTTCGGCAACGATGAACTCGGATTGCCGATCACCATCGACCGAGCAACCCGCGGATTCCTCGCTGGCGCAAGCACCGATCGCCTCTCTGATGATCGGCTGGGGATTGTTGCCTTCGACGGGCGAACACAAACCATCGCCCTGCCAACCATGGCTCAGGTGCTCGATCGGGCGATTGAGATCGATCCGATCGAAGGATCCGATCTTGTCGGTGCGATCCAAATCGCACGGATGCAACTCCCGCCCGATGCCAACGCACGCATCATCGTGATCTCCGATGGTCGATCGACGAGCACAGGGCTCGATCAGATTCCGAGCGATATCCCGATTGATGTCGTGCCGATCCGGTACAGGGTTCGTCAAGAAGTGATTGTTGAATCTGTCGAGCTGCCCGCTCGCTCGCTGCCCGAATCGATCGTCGATGTGCGTGTGGTGCTGCGGAGCTTGGGCGACTCAACCGGCGAGTTGCTGTTGACCTACAACGCCGAGCCCATCGATATCAATGGCGATCTACCCGGTTTGCTCCGCCCCGTTCAGCTTGAATCCGGGCAAAGGGTGCTTGTTTTGCCGGTGCAACTCGGAGCGGGGCGTGTGCATCGGTTCGAGGCGAGGTACATCCCAGCTTCATTCGGCGGTGCTCAATACAGCGGCGACACGAGCCTGGGCAACAACCAAGCCGGCGGTGTCACGATGACTTCGGGCAAGGGGCGAGTGCTGGTGGTTGCCGAGCACGACGACACGGGTGCATCACAAGCATTGCATCTGGTGAACACGTTGCAGCGGGCGAAATGGAAGATTGATGCTGTATTACCGAGCCAGTTTCCAAACGATCTGCTCGAGCTCGAAGCGTACGACTTGGTCGTGATGGTCAACACGCCCCGCGATGCTATTGAGCTCGAAGCCGACGCGTTGATCAATGCGTATGTCCAAGACCTTGGCGGCGGCGTGCTCTTTGTCGGCGGACGCGAAGCGCTCGGCGCTGGCGGATGGCAAGGCTCGGCGATCGAAGACATCTTGCCTGTAAAACTCGATGTCGCAGATGACCTGGTAATCCCCGCGGTGGCGGTTGTGTTGGTGCTTGATTCTTCGGGCTCGATGCGCAACAAGGTCATGGGGTCTTCGAGATCGCAGCAGGCGGTTGCCAACGATGCCGCAGCGGGTGCGATTGATATTCTCGACGAAAAAGACCTTATCGGCGTGGTTTCATTCTCGAACACCGCGCGCCGAGTCGTGCGGATCGGGCCCAACGATCAGCCCGAGACGACACGCTCGCAGATCGCATCAATATCGAGTTCTGGCGGCACAAACATGGGCCCAGCGATGAACATGGCTGGAGAGATGCTCGAATCGATCGACGCCGGCACCAAGCACATCGTGCTCTTGTCCGACGGCGAGTCCCAGCATACAGAAACATTGCCCGCGATCGCGATAGAACTGGGCAAGCTCGGGATCAAGGTCTCGACGATCGCGGTGGGGGACGGAGCCGACGAAAAAACAATGCGCGATATCGCCCGGCTCTCCGGCGGCGTCTACTACCGCGTACGCAACCCAAGCGTGCTGCCAAGGGTGTTCCTCAAGGCGATCCGGGTGGTGCGCACGCCGATGATTCGCGAGGGTGTGGTCTCACCGATTGTGCTCGAAAACGATACACCCGCGACCGGGTTCCTCGGCAGATTGCCAGAGTTGAGCGGGTTGGTGATCACTGAGACCATCAGCGATGACCCGCGTGTTTCGACGCCGATTGTTTCGTCGCAGGGCGAGCCGATCTTTGCGTTCCACCAGGTCGAGCTTGGACGCGTCGCGGTGTTTACCTCCGATGTCTCGCGTTGGTCGCGCAAGTGGATCGAGTCGGATGTGTTCGCATCGTTCTGGACCAACGCAGCGAGCTGGACAATGCGGAGCGATCAAGACGAGCCCGGCGAACTCTCGTTGGTCGTCCGCAACAACCGAGCCGAGATCGAATACAACGCGATCGATACCGATGGCGTGCCGATCGATGGGCTTGATGTATCGGTGCAGGTCTTTGACGCTTCAGGACAAGCACGAACGGTGGATCTGGTGCAGGTTGGGTCGGGGCGGTACGCCGGGGCTATCGACGAGCTTGGCGCGGGCGTGCATGTCGTGATTGCGAGCCCGCACCAATCTGGGCAACCATTGCAGCCGACCATCGCCGGGTTGCATATCACCGGCGTCGATGAGTTCAAGCACCTGAGCGCAGACCCACAAGCCTTGATCGCCCTCGCCAACCGCACCGGCGGGCGGGTGTTCGATCTTGGTGATCCAGCGGCTGCCAACCTCTTCGATCGAACTGGTTTAATCGAGCGTCAATCCCTCCAGCCAGTTTGGACGCTGTTGCTCATCATCGCCTTCATCTTGTTCGTGCTCGATCTCGGCGCTCGGCGGGTCGCCTTCGATCGCTGGATCGCCCAAGCCCGCGACGAAACCATCGCGGTCTCGCGTGCGGTGCGTGCCGAACAGATTGAGCAGCTCAAAGTTTCGAAAGCCGAGAATCAAGATCGCAAACCAATCGCCCCCGATATCGATCGATCTCCTATGCAGTCAACAAAGAAAGATGCGGCTGAAAAGCTTATAGAAATAGGCTCAACGGATGATTCCAATCCACTCCTCGCCGCCAAACGCCGAGCGCGTGAGCGGATGGATGAGGATTAGCAAAACGCATCAGGCCAAATTAACTGTAGATGCTGATGCTCCTTCCGAGGGAGATATTGAGCCCATTCACTCACAAGTGCTTGAAGCGAAGTGTTGCATTCGTAGTGTGTTTCGAGTTCGGCATCAAAGGCGAGGAAGCGGGCGATACAAGTGCGTTCTACATGGGTAAATAGAGAG
>CAJXXI010000016.1 GCA_913062615.1 uncultured bacterium
GAAGGAGTCTTCGACTCCGTCGGGCCACCCCAATCCCCTACTCCATCAACCCTTTCGCCAGCCGCATACACGCCGTCTCCAAATTCATCGGCTCCAAATATTCACGATTTCAACATTTACCCCTTGCGTCAAAATCTCTCAGCAGTACAATCACAGTGTTATACGCAATCCGTCAGCACCCCCCCAATTTGATGGGTACGCTGGCCGACGGGGCAACACCCGCCACATCATACTGAACTATTTCCTTTTAAGTTTCACACTTACCAAAGAGGGGTTCATCATGAAAGAGGCAACATGGCGTCGGAACGGTAATCAAAAACTCGATTCTACAATCAGGCCGCACAAGCGTCCGAGTCTGACTCGCAACCTGGCGATCACACTCATACTCGCCGGCGTGGCAACGCCAACGAGCGCGGATCTCACCTTCACCCAAACCGTTGATGGGTGGTGGGAAAACTCATACGCATGGGATGCACAAACAGAAACGATCATCTGCCGCCGAGGCTTTGACCCGGTCGGCACGATCAAATCTATCTGGGGGCGGGTTGTCCAGAAGAACGGCTCAAAGGTCGGCAACGCGGTGTTCTGCACGACCATGACAAAGACTTCCACCGGGCTCACAGATACCTGGGATGTCGCCGTGCCCGCGGGCACCATTGACGATTGCGATTTCTGGGACGCCTCAACAATCTGCTTTGAACTCGTCGATTGCGACACAGCCACTGGCATCAGCTACCACTCACTCCCCACCGAAACAGGTACCCTCGTCGCAACCGATTATCCGTCGGGCGAACTCGCCGAAGACCTCAACATCCGGTATATCAGCATCGATCCGGGCGACTGGGACGACCAACTCGTCCGAGACTTCGGGTTCGACTTTGCGGTCTATGGCTATATGGACGGTCCAATCCCCATGATCCTCAATCATGTGGATGAACTCGGGCTCTCAACATTCAGCTACGACCAAACAGACGCGTTTGGTACCGGGATGCCTTTCGATCCTCACAAACTCGCAATCATCGGGATCGATCTCGATCCGTCATGGGACTTCCTTGCAAAGAAATCCACCGGCCTCCAAGTATTCGAGTGGCAACTCTTTCCCGAGGGTGGTGTACTGATTACCGACCAAGGGGCCTTTCAAATATTACAGGCCCAACCCCTCATCCCGGGTTGGCTGATCATCTGTGCTGCTGACCTCAACGCCGATGGGCAACTCAACTTCTTTGATATCAGCGTGTTCATCAAGCTATTCCAAGCCCAAGACCCAGCTGCTGATTTCAATAACGATGGCCAGTTCAACTTCTTCGATATCAGCGCCTTCGTACAGGCATTCTCGAGTGGTTGTCCATAGCAGTATCGATTTACTGCACCAATCCCTTTGTCAACCGCATGAACGCGGTTTCCAAGTTCACCGGCTCCTCTTGGAAATGCGTCACGCGGAAGCCGTTGTTGATCAGGACATTTGGGATATCAGTGAAATTGCCGCCGTTGCGATCGTTGTAGTGGGCGTGGATAACCTGTCCGGACCCGCCGCCGATGGCTGTGCCATCGCCTTGGACGATGTGCACCTTCTCAACGCCCGGCATCGTTTCAAGCACCTCAGTCGCCGCCTTGATCCGCTCGGCCACCCCGATATGCACGACATGCCCGACCTTGGCACGCTTGAGAATTTCATCGACCGACCCACTAAACAGCAGCTCGCCCTTCTCGATAATCCCAACCGTATTACACAGCTCGGCCAGCTCGTGCAAAATATGTGACGAGATCAGAATCGTCTTGCCCATCTTCTTGAGCTCTTTGAGCAGCTCCCGAATCTCGATCCGCGCGCGTGGGTCAAGCCCCGACGCCGGCTCGTCCATCAACAGCACCTTCGGGTCATGCAGCAGCACCCGCGCGATGCTCAGCCGTTGCTGCATACCACGCGAGAGCGAATTCACCTCTGCGGTCTGCTTATAAGTCAGATCAGTAAGCTCGAGCACATCGTTGACGACCTTTCGGCGTTGCGTCCCGTTGATGTTGTACGCCGCCGCGAAGAACTCGAGGTACTCATGCACCACCATGTCCTGATACGCACCCATAAAGTCGGGCACATACCCAATCAGCGGGCGGATCTGGCGGTTCTGATACCCGATCGTCATCCCCGCAACCTGCGCCTGCCCAGACGAAGGCTTGAGCAGCGTCGCGAGCACCTTGATCGTCGTCGTCTTGCCCGCACCGTTTGGGCCAATAAACCCAAAGCAATCACCCTCGCCGATCTTCAAGTTCAGCGCATTGAGCGCGACAAGATCGCCATAGCGCTTGGTCAGATTAATCGTTTCAATCATCGGCATCAATAACCCTCTTCCATTTCAATCTGTCTCTGACGACTCTTCTGACGAATCATTACCTTGTCTCGCATTCGATTCGCCCAAGAACGAAGGCGGGTTGGACTCAAACGGATAAATCCAGGTCACGATCGTCTTGCCCGATGCGGGCACACGCTTGCCGTTGATCCAGATCGGCGTCGCCATACCATCGGCATTGGCATCTTCCGCATCGACCTCGAGCACACCCATAATAATTAGCGTCGGCTGCGTGAACCATCGCCCGAGGTCCCACCCGTGAAGCGTCCGACGCAGCGCAAGACGCGAACCAACCACATCCTTCGCCACATCATATCTCGGCGGCTCGATCTGCGAGATAAACCGCCCCGCGATCAACCGATCAATCAGCTTCCCGCTCGAGTTATTCAAACCCGATTGATCCACGCCATACTTGATCGCTGTCCTGAAATAATCACCAAAGCGTTCATTGGTATCCGAACCAACAACGCGCGTCTGCAACTCCATGTCCATCACTTCGCCGGGCAACCATCCCTGCTCGCCATACGAAGGCGCAAACACCGCAGCCCGCGCGATCATCCGCCGCTCGATCGATTGACCCGCCCGAAGAATCGGAATCTCGCCCGCAAGAACAAACACCCGAATATCAGTCAACGCCCCGGGCAGATTGTGCACGATCTCGCCGGTGACCACCGTGCCCGAAATCGTCAACATCGATTCCTCAAGCGCACCAAACTCACTCACTGGCATCGGCATCGACCACTCACTCGCCCCCGACCATTCAGACATAAATGTTTTCACCGTCGCCCGCGTAGGCACACGGATCGCGCCGGGATTTTTCGACTCGATCCGGTACCCAGAGTTGTCCGGGAACCCCTTGGTAAATGTGCTGATCGAATCTGGCGAACCCCAAGGCGAGAGCAGGTTGGTCGATTCCGCAAGCGTGAATCCGCCCTGATCCTCAGGATCATCGAGCGACACAACCGCTGTGCCATAGCTCGGGAGCATCACACTCATCCACGAACGAACCCGCTGCGCATCTTGCCCATGCACACCTTCTAGAAAACTCAGATGCGTGATATTTGTTGACTTAGGACGCATCGCCGTCGCGCCCATCCACGCCAACGCGGTGAACACACCAATCGTCCCGACAAACGCAACCCACGCGTGCTGTTTCATCTTCCGCGCCCTGAGCAGAGCATACCCGCCCGGCCCAGCGACAATCCAGTACAACGCAAACACGACAATCCCAAAGAACACGCCCTGAATCGCCCGCCCGGTTTTGGCGATAGCGCCGCCGAGCGAATCATCAAAGATCAACCCGGTTCGGCTCCCCGCGTCAGATTTTTGCTGATCGCTCATCTGATCTGGACGCAGGATATCCCCGCGAAGC
The DNA here is from genome assembly GCA_913062615.1 of uncultured bacterium. GTDB lineage: Bacteria > Planctomycetota > Phycisphaerae > Phycisphaerales > UBA1924 > UBA1924. Next base: position 3,715 of record CAJXXI010000016.1, read on the forward strand.
CCGAGCACCCGATGCCAGAACGCCTCGGATTCGGGCAATCCCACGCGTCGAAGCTGCCCATGATTCAAAGGCAACCCAACCACAGTCACCATCCCCGAGCCGATAAGCCTACGGATCACCACACATTCACCATCAGGGCCATTGAGCACCGGGTACGCGAGCGATTGATCCGCTTGTTCAGCTGCATTATCCGTTGGCTCAAACGAATACACCACTACATTCTCAGGCAATGGCGTCTTATCTGACTCGGTCAACAACGATCGATACCGATCAAGGTTCACACCCTCATGACGCACAGGCGCCTTGATCTCAGGAAGAATCGTCCGCAACGGATGCGACCCAACATACCAAGGATCACCAGAACTCGGCAGCACCACCACAAGGTGCCCGCCCCGTTCGACCCATGTGCGGATCGCCCGCGCCTTCTCAGGGGACAATCGCCCCGGCGTTGTCGCTGAGGTGCCCGCGCCCTCCCACACTATCGTGTCCATCGAAACCAAACCCTGCCAACGATCAGGCAGATCATCAACACCAAGACCCTTCACCGCACGAATAAGCTCATGCCCGAACGGCATCCCCAACCGACCCGATGCGGTGTACCCATACTGATCAAGCCCGACATGCTGATTCCCAACAATCCCCGCGAGCGCAACGGTCGATGATTCAATCCGCGGGTTATAAATCGCCAACTGCCCGAGCATCCGCCCGACCCGAAAACCAAACTCGCCAACATCTGTATTCCCAGAATCAATCGCCTCGTACGCCTTGAGTTCATACTCTAAGTTTGCACCGCGAAACGGAACCCAGCAATATAACCAAAAGCTCTGCAACGCACCCGGGTTCGCCGTCACGACCCGGTCGTACTGGGTCTCGTCACCATCTTCATCCCGGATCGACATCCGAAGCACAATGTCGCGGCCACTCGATCCCAAATCTAACAGCTCAACCTGTATCCCCGCCCACTCGCCTTCTCTGGCAATCGCTCCAACACCGAAGCTCGCAACCGTCAGCTGAACCTCGCCCTGCTGATCGCTATCAACCTGAGCATTCGCAGCCCCACCAACGAAGCACAACACAAGAAAAACGAGCCTCACCATTGCTGCCCGCGCTGAAAAGAATAATCCGTTCTGATTTGGCACGATTCGTCACGCCTCCTGCTTTGGTGCCAAGCCTTCAACCATTGAAAACCCGGCAGAATCTGCGTCTATTCTACAACTCATACGCCCATATGGTGCATCTGTCGCAAGATTCTTACATAAGAAGCCGATCATTTCTCACATGGTCACACTTTCTACAGGCATGATTGTTGCACTCCTCATCGCCGGAGGAATCACCACGCTCGCTATGCTCAGCGTCTTTGCCAATGTCATCGGGCACGAAACCCAACTCCACGATCTCCGCAACCGCGTCAAAGACCTCCAGTTCAAGCACTCGATGTACCTCGCACGGATCAATGGCCGTATCCCCGACGAATATGCCGCAGAACCAATACTCGAAGTCGAGGAATACGTTGACGAAGATTCCGAGCCTGTTCTCAACGAATCTGCCCAAGCGCAATCATTGCCTGCCCAAACAGAACAACCCGCTGTCGCTGCATAACTACTTCGCCATATTGATCTTCTTCAACTGCTCGATCAATGCAACATGCGACCTCGCGCCCATCCGGTAGCAATCAAGCTCGAACTTCTCGTTGGGCGAATGCACTCGGTCGTCCTCAAGCCCGAAGCCCATAAAGATTGTCTCAAGCCCGAGCGTGTCTTTGAGCAATCCCGCGACCGGGATCGATCCACCAGATTTGATCATCGCTGCCTGCTGCCCGCACGCCTGCTCGATCGCATTGGCCGCCGCCTGCAAAGGCTCTGATTCTGTCGCACAGGTCGCCGGCGCACCACCACCATGATCCTCAAACGCCCACGAACACCCCGTTGGCGTTCGCTCTTCGAGCCATGCAAAGAACATCTTGGTGATCGTCGCCGAATCCTGATCATCCACAAGCCGAAACGACACCTTCGCGCTCGCCTTCGACGGAATCACTGTCTTTGCGCCCGGCCCGGTGTACCCACCGATGATGCCGTTGATGTCCGCTGTCGGTCTCGCCCATTCTCGCTCAATAAACGAAAATCCCTTTTCGCCAACACTCGCATCAGGGTTGAGCCCAATACCCTTGAGCGCACGCACTTCGTCCACCGCAAGCTCGCGCCACGCCGATCGCTCACCCTCTGTGAGCTCACGCACGCCGTCATAAAAACCCGGGACAGTCACGCGCCGATCCTCATCCCAAAGCCCCGAGAGCACCTTGACCAACTCATTAATCGGGTTGGGCACCTTCCCACCCCAAAGACCCGAATGCAAATCCTGGTCCGGACCGATCAGCGTCACCTCGGTATACGCCAAACCGCGCACACCATATGTAATGGCAGGCTTGCCCCGCCCGAGCATCCCTGTATCCGAGATCAGACACACATCGCTCTTGCCCAACCGATCGGCGTTGTCCTCGACGAACTTCTCAAGGTTCACCGATCCAGATTCCTCTTCGCCTTCGAGCATCACCGTAAACTTCACGCCCCCGCCGGGCTGACCCGATGTCTCATACCACGCACGCATCGCTTCGAGGAACATCATCACCTGCCCCTTGTCATCGCACGCCCCGCGAGCCACGATCCGCTCACCAACTCCACCCTCCGCCGGCTTCAAAATCGGAGTGAACGGATCAGATTCCCACAGCTCAATCGGGTCCGCAGGCTGAACATCGTAATGCCCGTAAAACAAAATATGCGGACCAGAATACTCATCGCTCCCAGGCGAACTCGCCATCACAATCGGATGCCCAGGCGCATCGCCCGACCCCGTTGCACACATCTCCACCTCAAAGCCGGATGCCTTGAGATGATCCGCCGCCCATTGCCCGGCCCGTGCGGTATCCGCATTATGGGCGGGGTCTGTCCCTACCGATGGGATCGCCAGCCATTGCATCAGCCGTTCGATCGATTCGGATTCGTGCTTCTCTAGCCAACTCAGCGCGTCTTGGGTGCTCATGGTCTCTCTCCTAATTGGGGGTATTCCAGATGAGGATAGCGCAGAAAAAACCCGCTGCCCTATTTGGACAGCGGGTCGATTGAACAGTTTTAAACTTCTACCAGCTCGTCTTATGCACGACGGCGACGGGTAGCAGCCAAGCCGCCGAGCCCGAGCAGTGCCATTGCACCAGGAGCAGGAACAACACCAGTCTTGAAGACGATGTTGTCAAGATAGAGTGATTCTGAACCAGAGTTTGAGTCGAGTTCAACATGAAGCGTCACATCAACATAGCCGGTCAGGTTCACGCCTGCAGTAATCCAGCCACCTTCGATGCCGAGATCATCAACGTCTGAACCAGCGGTGTTCAAGATATCGATTTCAACGCCATCTGCGACAACCCAGATACGGATCCGGTCATCAGCTTCCCAGCCAGTTTCCTGAACAAAGAAATCCATGCAAAGTGACCATTCGAACTCGACGCGTGCACCTGGGGTGCCCAAAGGCGAGGTGACTGTATCAAAGCTTGTCCGCATGAGGCCATCGGCGTCCTGCAGCTCAAAGCCCTGTACGCCGTCGGTGAATGCACCAACAGTGCCGGTGAAGCTGGTAGCACCAACAAAGTCACCATCAGTCAGCCCGACATCGTCGCGTGTGTTGAAGTATTGTGAGTCATAACCGATTTCAACACCGTCAGCGAGGAAGTCTACATCTGACTGCCCTGCGTTGTTGATAAGGTCGTGATCCATGCTTGCGTCGCCGAGATCAAAGTATTGACCGCCAGCGAATGCGTTTTCGAAACTTGTGTAGGCGATGACCAAGCCACCCGCCTGTGTGCTCGCTGCGATCCCAGCGAATGTCAAAAGTACCAGTGCGTTTTTCATGATTCTCCCTCCCAGGAAAAACTGTTCATTCTCTTCTCTCTCGTTCATACAGAAACAGAAACGACGGTCATCAGGCCAGAGCCATCAGAACTATCGTTCATGAACGAAGTATACAGGATTTGCCAGGCGATTCGAACAAATTCTCCCTGATAATGGGCAGAATTCCATTTTTTCCAACTCCACATGCGAATCTAGGGTGTTAAGGCACATAAACCAGAGTCCGATTACATGTGATTCACCAATAATTGGCCATATTGAATGGCATCCCCCAAAATCTATCCACAAAGAAACCCCCGCGATTGGCGGGGGTTTCATCATTTATACACGCGATTGAATCGAGCCTGTTTTAGTAAATCTTCGCAACATTCCGGTTTCCCTGCTGGGCTTCCATAAATGTCACTGACTCAGGAGTCGCACGATTAAAGCTAAATACAGATCCTGTCGGGAACCATGGATTTGGGTCGGTGTACATCTCGCTCTTTGAGAGGCTCTCTACATGGCCGTCGAAGTACAATGCGTTCACTGATTCTGCGTGACGCATCGACAAATCGACATTCAGTGTTGAATCAGGAATCGTATTTCGTCCATATGCACGACTTTCTTCGAATATCGGTCCGCTTGTACCGAATGAGCTGTAAAACGCGGTTGTAGGATTCGTGTCAAAGTCGAGGATTAAATCATCCGTCAAATATCGTGTGCCGTCAGCAGCAAGAATTTTGTTTGAAACCTGTGTGCCAACACGGGTCAACTGAGGCTTGTATGACCTTGGAGTTGTTGCCGGGTCCTCGAACCCTACAAGATACCGTTCACTTGATCCTGAGAATATGGTTGGTCCATTATTCAGCCCATATTCGCTCGAATAGTAATGGAAAGGCCCAGGCGTGAGGTAGCTGATCTGATTATATCCCTGCCCTCCATCAAGCACACGCTCGAAGTCTTCTCTGTCGAATGTTGCTCCGGCGATGAACAGTGAATCAATTGGGGTTCTCGCTTCTGAGCACCCAAAGTTATTAAAAATCTGAGCGGTTCGAACTGCACGGTTTGGAGAAAGACCAAGCGAATCACCAAGCGAAGGACTAATCCAATCCCAGATCGTAGTTGGTGTAAGCTCTGTGGTATTACCGTTCATTCCCCACCATTCGCCAGGCCCTCTAAACCGGCGATAGTTCGCTCCCGAAGTGTTGGGACCCGGAAAAAACTCTCTAAAATCAAGGGCATACATCAGCACACCTTGGCCAGCACTTCGTTCGGTAGAAGCACAAGTCAGTTTTCTCGCTGAAGCACGGGCACTACCGAGTGCGGGGAGAAGTATCCCGATGAGGAGCGCGATGATGGCAATTACAACCAACAACTCGATGAGTGTAAACGCTTGTCTCTTCGTTATTTTTGCATAGTTCTGCATAATTCTGCTCATTTCTGCATTGGGCCTCAACCTGATGAGGCCGATCTCATTTAATTTTAATCGGCTTTGCGTCAGAAACCTTCAATGGCCCCTGTGGATCAGAAATCGCATCCTTGGGCACACTGACCTGCTCTAAAGATTGCACATATCGCTCAATCAAAAACCATTCCCCGTCAAGTTCGAACACCGGCAAGAGTGCTATTTCATTTGAGTCCGGATTCCGCTCGGGGATAATGAACGTTTTTTTTCCACTCAGATCACGCACATAAAGCTGTCCGGTCTGGACATCCATAAGCATCATCTCGTCGGCCATTTGCGATTCGATGGATCCACCGAATCCAAACTTCAACAGAGAAAATCCCAACACCGCAAACGCGATGACTATCAGTATTATCTGCCAAGGTTTTACATTTTCCATAGAGCCTATTCCTGATTGAAGAGTCTGTTCTTCGTAGCCTGGATCTCAGTTTTTCCCAACCCCAACTCCATATTAAGCAACCACTCAATATGTATTACCCATTGCTAACACAGAGCCAATGATGAACCACTACCGATCAACATCAACGCTCACTGGATAATGATCCGAAGCATAGCCCTCAAAGGTATCCAATGAGCGCCAATCTATTCCCATAGGTCGGGCAGCTGTGCCCAACACGAAGGCGGTATCCTCGTGAAGATACCCGATTGCTGCCTTATTTGCAAGCAGCAAGTCAATTCGTCGCTCTGACTCGTGCGTGGTGATTGCTGTTTTTGATGCTGAACTCGTTGCGAAGATATCGTTAAATCCATCTCTGAGATAGACTTTCACGCTTTCGTCGCTCACCTGAGCATTGAAATCACCCAAAAGCACGATCGCACGCCCGGGATGATCTACTTCAACCTGATGAGCCAGCTTGGCGATCATCTTCGCCTCGGCTTCACGCCAATACTGGCTGTACCGCCCTGATTTGTGGTGTAGCACGAAAAGCGTCAGCGTCCAGGCTTCCCGATCTTCGGCTGCCGGGATCTCTACATCAAGCTTCAAAGGCGATCGGCGAAAAGCGACCGGCTCACCCGCGTAATAGTTTTTATTGCGTCCATACTTCTCTGGATGAACCCCGCCGAGCTCTTTGCCGATCCATTGCTCCGGATTCGTCAACGGGAACCGCGAAAGCACCGCATTCTCGATCCCGCGTGAGTTGCCCGCATCAAGCGAGAGCACATGGTCGTACCCCATATCTGCCAGATAGGCATCTTTAAACCACATCAACGCATCGAGCGATTCGATCTCTTGCAGACAGATGACATCGGAATCGAGCTTATGAATCGCTCGGGCGACCGCGATCATCTGGTGCACTGGCTTGGTATTGTCCGCGTCATCGTTCCTGCCTGTAAGCGTCGGATCATCGACATCATCAAACAGGTTCTCGATGTTGTAGGTCGTCAGGCGAAAGGTGCCCGCGGGCTTGGCTGGTGCATCAGCAACTCCAAAGCGTTGCATTGTTTTTTCGGCGAGCGAGATTGTTTCAATCAAAGCCTCTTGCGATTCGACCGCTGCAGGCTGATCTTCAACCATGGGCTGGGCAGCGCATGCACTGGTGAGCAGCATCGCCCCCACAACCATCGATGCGCCGATCTGCCTGAGATTGAGTGATTCGCCTATTGATCTTTCATTCATCATCCGCATTCCTCAGTTCCAAGTCTTCAATCGCCCAGCATGGAGTTTAGGCGTGGTGCGTGTACTCTGTCTCGTAATCGCGCGAGGAGAAGGGCTAGGATTGGATCACGCGTTTTGTAGCCCTTGTCATATACCACGGAGAACAAGTTTCGATGCAGATTATTCTGGCCAATCCGAGGGGGTTCTGTGCGGGTGTTCGCATGGCGATTGATGTCGTCGATCAAATCCTCGATATCCTCCCTGATCAGCCTCTGTATGTCTACCACGAGATTGTCCACAATCGACACATCGTCGATCGCTTTGTAGACCAAGGGGTCGTCTTTGTCGATGACCTCGATGAAGTGCCCACTGGCAACATCGTCGTCTTCTCTGCCCACGGCATCTCCCCCGCGATCCGCCAACAAGCCAAAGAACGAAACCTCAAATCAATCGACGCCACCTGCCCACTCGTCACCAAAGTCCACTCGCGCGCGATCAGATACGCAAATCAGGGTTTCCAGATCCTGCTGATCGGACACAAAGACCACCAAGAAATCGTCGGCACCTTCGGCGAAGCGCCCAACCAAACGCAAGTCGTCGAGTCCCCTGCCGACATTCCCAAACTCACAATCAACGATCCGAACAAACTCGTCTACCTCACCCAGACAACACTCTCTGTCGATGACGCTAACTTGATCATCACCGCACTCAAAGAAGCGTTCCCAAATATCAAAGAGCCACCGACCGAAGACATCTGCTACGCGACCACCAACCGCCAAGCCGCCGTTCGGCTCATCTCGCAAGAATGCGACCTGGTGATCGTCGTGGGTTCAAAGAACTCTTCGAACTCCGTTCGGCTCACCGAGATCGCCACCAACATCGGCCCACCCGGGTACCTCATCGACGATGTCAGCGGGCTCGATCAATCGTGGTATGCCAAAGGCACCGAGCGTATCCTCCTCACCGCGGGCGCGTCAGCTCCCGAAGATCTTGTCTCCGATATCTGCAAGCACTTTGTCGAGCACCACAACGCGACATTGCACATCGCCGATGTGTACGAAGAATCCATCGAGTTTGGGCTCCCCTTATCGCTCAAACGGCTCATGGAAAGCCACGGCTTCGACCACAAAGACCGCCGAGTCCTTGTCGAAGCCCCTGTCATCACCAAAGACGAATACGGCGCAATCGCTGTCCCACTCACCATCGCTAGAAAATAGTCCACCCCATGAACCACCCCACCAATCATTTCTTTTCGCTCACACCCGCCACCCTCAAGGACTGGTGCAAATCGCACAAGATGCCCCCGTTCCGTGCCAAGCAGATCATGGAATGGGTCTATGAAAAAGGCATTGTTGATCCTGGGCAGATGAGCAACCTCTCGAATCTTGATCGGCGAGTGCTCACTGAAGAGATGACCTTCCTCTCTGGACCAACCGTCGCCCACCAACTCGCAACCGATGGCACACAGAAACTGCTCATCGAATGGCCCGACGATATCGAAACGAACAGAGTCGCCCCGAGCGAAGCTGGGGTCGAACATTCAAGCCGACTCCCGATTGTTGGCCAAGACATGCCGTACTCGAACACCGCACGCCAGACCGAATGCGTGATGATCCCCGCGGTTGATACTGATCGACGCACCGCGTGTGTCTCGTCACAGATCGGCTGCCCGGTCGGGTGCAAGTTCTGCGCCACCGGGATCGGCGGGCTCGACGGCAACTTGTCTGCGGGTCGAATCGTCGAACAGGTCTGGCGCCTCAACCAGCTCGAAGGCGTCGGGCGAATTTCCAATGTTGTGTTCATGGGCATGGGCGAACCACTCGCCAACCTCAGTGCGGTCATTCATGCCGTCAAATCACTCGCAGCACCGTGGGGCATGGGGATCAGCGCACGCAAGATCACCGTCTCGACCGTTGGCATGCACAAAGCCATCGAACGGCTTGCCGAAGAACTCGATCTCCCCGTCACCCTCGCCCTCTCGATCCACGCCCCCAACGACACGCTGCGTCGCCAGCTGATCCCGTGGGCCGAGTTCACGACGATCAATCAGCTCGTCGATGCCTGCTCGGACTGGTTCAAAAAAACCGGGCGTGAGATCACCCTCGAATACATCCTCCTCGGGGGGGTGAACGATCGCCCAGAACACGCGGTCGAACTGGCAACTATCGTCAAGAAACTCCGCGCCAATGTGAATCTTATTCGGTACAACGAAGTCAAAGGACTCCCCTTCGAACGCCCCACCGGCGACGATGTCCACCACTTCCAACGCGTGCTCCGTGAGCAAGGCGTGAACTGCCATATCCGCGCGAGCCGAGGCAGAGACATCGCGGCAGCATGCGGGCAACTCCGCCACGAGCTCGCACCCTCATAATGCAAGACGCGATCCCAACCAACCCAAACGAGTACAACTGGATCAACGAGTTCCATTCGTTCACCTCGTTCCATTATCTTGTGCTGGCGATCTGCATCGGATCGTTCGCAGCTTTCTGTATTGCAGGGCGAAAGTTTCTCAAGCATGATCTTGCTCATGGCACCACCCGCGAGCAAACCTTCCGCCGAGTGCTCGCGTGGACAATCATCGTCTCGCAGGCGTTCTTCTTTATCCGTAGGCTCACCCCCGAGCACTGGGATATCCAGGATTCGCTCCCGATGCACATGTGCCGATGGACGGTGTGGATCGCGGCGTGGGCGATGTGGAGCCTGAACCCCAAAGCACGATCATTGTTGTTGTTCTGGGGGATCGCGCTGAGTTCGCAGGCGTTTTTCTCGCCAATGATTACCGATGGCATGGACTCGATGGCGTTCTGGATCTATTGGATTAACCACACGCAGATCATCGGGGCGGCGATCTATGACCTTGCGGTGCTCGGATATCGTCCAAAGCGACGCGATCTGTACTTTGGAGCCGGGGCCGGCACCGCCTATGGCATCTTCGCGGTCGCATTGAACGCCGTGCTGGGCACGAACTACACCTATCTCGGGCAAGGCGCTCACAACGCCCCATCGCTTGTCGATCAGCTCGGCCCATACCCACTCCGCACCTTTTGGATGATTCTCGCGGGCAATATCATGTGCCTGATCGTGTATCTGTTCTCATCGGGGATGATGACCATCCGGACGAAGGTCTTCAAACGCCCGGCTCCACGGATGTTCACCGCCCAAGATTTCCAATCACTCAAGAAACGGAACTAGACTCTCACTCGTGATACTCTTGATTCTCATCTTGATCGCACTGTCCTTGTTCATCTCGCTGCCCGCGACTTGGATCATCGTTCGGCTCTCCCATCGCATCGGCGCATTCGACAGCGCACCGATCGAAGGACAAATCAAAGCCGACACCCGATCCATCCCCAACACCGGCGGCATCGCGATCGCCATGGGCGTCCTTCTCCCAATGATCTGTGCGTTGGGCGTGTTTTCGTTCCTCGATCCAGCATCACTCCCGAGCATCCTCGATCCGATCAAAGAGCACATCCCGGGATTAAAAACCCAGCTGCCTCTGGGTTGGACGCTCATCTCGTGCGTGCTCGGCTTGCACATCCTCGGATTGATCGATGACCGCAAGCCGATGGGCCCTTGGCTCAAGCTCGTTATCATGCTCATCCCCGGCGTGATCTTCGCGGCGTTCTTTGACACACGACTCATGACCATGCTCGACGGGTATGTCGGTGGGCCGTGGCTGAGCATCCTGATCACCGTCGTCTGGTTCACCGCGATTATCAACGCGATGAACTTCATCGACAACATGGACGGGTTGTCCGGGGGCATCGCGGTCATCGCGGGGTCATTGCTTCTCGTTGCGGCATTGCTCAACGGGCAATGGTTCGTCGGCGCGATCTTGGCACTGCTCGTCGGATCAACGCTCGGGTTCCTCGTCTTCAACTTCCCGCCTGCCAAGATATTCATGGGCGATGGCGGATCGCTGATCCTCGGATTGCTCTTGGCCTTCTTGACCGTACGAACAACCTACATGCCCATCGACGAATCTGGACCGTCAGCCGGGGCGTGGTACGCGGTGTTGATGCCCCTTGTGATCTTGGCCATACCTTTATATGACTTCGTATCCGTCACGCTGATCAGGCTCTCGCAGGGCAAAAGCCCGTTTGTGGGCGATCTTCAGCATTTTTCGCATCGAATCCGCGATCGTGGGCTCGGTTCTCGATCGACAATCTTGGTCATCTACGCCCTGACGCTCGCCACGGGGATCTCGGGGTTGCTGATCTCCCGTGCTCAGCCCTGGCAGGCGATTGTTTTGGGGATTCAGATATTCGCCTTGATCAGTGCGATCGCCCTCTTTGAGTATCGCTCGCCGAACAAGGTCATTGATGAGTGAAGAGCCAAGCAAACTCGGAACAGGGCTGGCATGGGTCGGCTTAATCCTGATGACCACGCTGGTGATGATCCGCACGATGGTTGAGCATGATGCGTTTCCGATGTGGGTGTCGGATCCGTTTGTGTTCTCGCCGCCGGTGATTGGGCTGACACCGACCAAGGCGCTGCTGCTCAATCTCGGGATCGTGCTGAGTTGTTGCATGGTGTTGATCGGTTTGTTCCTCCGCAAAGAACACTTCGGAGCGATCGCGGCCATCTTGATGACACTCGGCGTCACGGTGATCGGATACCACGGGTTCTCTACATTTGAGAGTGTTGCTCAGGGCTCAAATCTTTTGGCGATTGTCGCCGTGCTGTATGTCGCATCTTGTGCGCACAAGGTTGACGGTGCGCAACAGCTCATCGGAGCGATCACCCTCGGGTTCGTGATGCTCTTGGTGGTCATGGGTGCGTATGAAATGTTCGTGATCCATCCCAACACCATTGCAAACTATGAGCTCACTCGTGATTCATTCTTGGCCGCCCGCGGGTGGACTCCGGGATCGTTCGAAGCCCTCGCCTACGAGCGTCGGCTCCACCAGGCCGAGCCGATCGCATGGTTTGGGTTGACCAATGTGTTTGCGAGCTTTGCTGGTGCATGCGGAGCGGGGCTCTTGATCCTCGGTTGGAGCCTACGGAAAACGGATCGGATCTCGATCGTCTACCTATTGGGAGGCTTGGTCGCACTCGCTGGTTTGCTCATGACCGGAGCGAAAGGCGGGATCGGCGCGTTCGGTTTAGGGATCGGGTTGACCGCAGCCGCGATGCTCTTCAAACGCAAGAAACTCGACGGGCGAGCGATCGCTGCAATGTGCGGGCTTATGGTTTTCGGCGTTATTACACGCGGGTTCATCGGCGAGCGCATCGGCGAACTGAGCCTGCTCTTCCGATCGCAATACATGGTCGGGTCGATGCGGATGTTCTTCGAGCACCCAATCGTCGGGGTCGGTCCTGGCGCATTCCAAGACACATACGCCATCGTCAAACCCGCGCTGAGCCCAGAGGATGTCGCCAGCGCACACAGCTTCGGGTTCGATCTCATCGCAATGCTCGGCATCGGCGGGTTGGCACTCATTGGTGTGTTCGTCAGTATTCTGAGCCGAATTCGCCTACACACGGATACCGACACTACAGCTTCAATCATCAACCATCGCCAGCTGACTCAGATAAGTTTGCTCATCATTGCCATCGCTTCGGTGATCTCGATCCGGTTTGGCTCGTTGGCGATGGACACAACTCTTCTCATTGTGCAGGTGCTTGGGAGTTGTGCATGGGCTTGGATTGCCTACCTTATTGTCAAACGAGATGGTCTGGGCGAATCTTTGCGATGGGCATTGTTCGCGAGTGCTGGAGTGCTTGCAATCCATTCGATGATCGAAGTGACAGGCACCTGGATGGTTTCGGGGATGCTCTGGGCGTTGATGATCGGGAGCGCGTGCACACGCACTGATGTTCCATCATCATCCAAACCTAAACCCGTTGTGCTCTTGGTGATCGCCAGCCTCTTGGGCGGTTGCCTCGTCTTTGGGCTTGGGATAAAAACGACTTCACAATGGGAACACGAACTCGAACTCGCCAGCGAATCCGCTGAGAATATTTCCAATCTCCGCTTTCAACTCGATGAACTCGAATATTCAACGACGCCAACCCATCTCCGCGAACAGATCGCACAACAGTTGAGCGAAATCGCGGGGTATCAGGTTTCGAGCTCGATCGATCAGATCGTCAGCGAGCTCAACCGGGCCGAGTTTTTTGCTCGTCAGTCCGCCAGCGAGCACTTGATCGAGGCTGCCCAGATCCGCCCGACGCACATGCCGACCTCTATCGCTGCCTCGCAACAAATCCTTTGGCGGGCATCGGTTGTGGACTCGATTGGGCAGCATGATCAAGCGGTCAAGCTCTGGGATCAGGCGTTGGAACTGCTCGAATCAGGTGTTTCGCATTCGACTGGGGCTGGGGGGTATCAATGGCTCGGGAGCGTGTACTATGGGCGAGCGATGCAGTTCCCAGACGATCCAGCTGGGGATTCATGGCTTGAGCATGCACAATTTGCTTGGGAACGGGCGTTTGAGCGATCGCCTCACAATCCGCATTTGGCGTTGAAACTCATGGATGGAGCGATTGAGCAAGGTGCTCTGGACAAGGCTGGCGAATGGGCCGATGAAGCATTGCGCCTGCATGAACAGAGCCGACTCGATCCATTGCGTGGGCTTGGCGAATCTGATCTCATGCGGGTTCGAGTGATTGTTCGCTCGCATCCCGATCCCGATGGTCCTTAACCCAAGCGAGTCATAGCAGATACCAAGGTCCGAGAATGTGTTCTGATGTGTATTTCTGCTTGATTCAGGGGTTCGCAAGGCTAGGATTGTGGGAAATCATGGCTGATGTTCGAATAAGATGATTCGACATTATTCATGATTTGCCAAGTCCTTTATAGACAAGGTATTGAGGTATCACTTGGGTGTGCACAAGTTTGTGCATTTGAGAGAAGTAACCGACGAGGAGTATGACGAATGGAAGAACCAACCGACCCTGAACCGGCGAGGCTCGTTTAGAGAATCTCATTGAGAGATTGCACTTTCATTCGACTGCACTCGGCGAACTCTGCCGATCCATTAAATCAACCATTAAAAACAACCAGGTGCGACTTGTGAGTTGCACATTCGATCGGTTCATGCCGAGGGGGGATTGTCTCCCCACTGATGAACCAGCAACCAGAAGTTTTCACCAAGCAGTACGACCAAACAGTTGGACCTGTACTCAAACACCAGCAAGAGGAATTAGCTGATGGCCACCGACCTTTCATACATCCGTAACATCGGAATCTGTGCCCACATTGACGCGGGCAAAACCACCGTCACCGAACGCATCTTGTACTACACCGGCAAGAACTACAAGCTCGGTGAAGTGCACGAAGGCACCGCGACTATGGACTTCCTCCAGGAAGAACAAGAACGCGGTATCACCATCCAGTCGGCAGCAACAACCTGCCCTTGGACGCACGAAGGCAAAGAGTACAAGATCAACCTGATCGATACCCCGGGTCATGTTGACTTCACGATTGAAGTTGAACGCTCGCTCCGCGTCCTCGACGGTGCGGTCGCTGTGTTTGATGGTAAGGAAGGCGTTGAAGCCCAGTCCGAAACCGTCTGGCGCCAGGCCGACAGGTACAATGTGCCCCGCATGTGTCTCGTCAACAAGATGGACAAGCTCGGTGCAGACTTTGAATACTCATTCGAGACCATCAAGAAGCGCCTTGGTGCCAACGCGATCGCGATGCAGCTCCCATGGGGCAGCGGCAACGAACTCGTCGGCATCATCGACCTGCTCAGGATGAAGGCGTATCACTTCGACGAAGCATCAAAGGGTGCGATCGTGACCGAGAAAGAAATCCCGGAAGATTTGCTTGAGAACGCTCAGAAATGGCGTGCCGATCTCATCGAAGGGGCATCATCACTTGATGATGATCTGATGGAGCAATACCTCGAAGACGAGGACAGCATCACTATTGAACAGATCCAAAAGGCGATCCGCAAGGGCACCATCGCCCTTGAGTGCAACCCTGTGTTCTGTGGCTCGGCCCTCAAGAACATCGGTGTCCAGGCACTGATCGACGCGGTCATCGAGTACCTCCCGAACCCGCAGGAAGTGCCCGACATGGTCGGTACTGACCCCAAGGACAAGACGATTGCACTCTCGCGTCCACACGATGAAAACGCACCATTCTCAGGCTTGGTCTTCAAGGTTGTCTCGGACACCCATGGCGATCTCACCTATGTCCGCGTTTACTCAGGCAAGCTCGTCAAGGGCACACGCATCCTTAACCCATCGAACAATAAGCGTGAAATCGCGTCACGCATCTTCGAGATGCACGCGAAAGATCGTTTGGCACTCGACGAAGTCGGCGCTGGCAACATCGTCGCCGTAGTTGGTATCAAGAACTCGATCACGGGTGATACCCTGTGTGACGGCGAAGATCCGATCATCCTCGAACGCATGGAGTTCCCAGAACCCGTCATCTCGATGTCGATCGAGCCAAAGACCGCCGACGACAAGAGCAAGCTTTCCGAAGCGTTGGTTGTCATCCGCCGCGAAGATCCGTCTTTCCGCTCTGAGTACAACAAAGAGACCGGGCAGACCATCATCGCGGGCATGGGCGAGCTTCACCTTGAGATCATCAAGAACAAGCTTGTTCGTGACATGAAGATCGGCGTTGAAGTCGGTCGTCCTCGCGTTTCATACCGCGAAGCGATCAACGGTGCTGCCGACGGTTGCCGCGGATTGTTCAAGAAGCAGTCCGGTGGTCGTGGACAGTTTGGCGACTGTACCGTCAACATCGAGCCTTACACCGCTGAACAGGCAGAAGCCGACGGCGTGGACTTCAAGGACAATGTCGCATTCGTCAACGGCGTCGTTGGTGGTTCGATTCCTAAGGAGTTCATCCCATCGGTCGAAGTCGGTGTCCGCAACACCGCCAAGAGCGGCGTGTCGGCTCCGTTCCCACTGATCAACATCAAGGTGACCCTCGTCGAGGGTAAGTACCATGATGTCGACTCCTCACAGATCGCATTTGAGCAGGCCGGTCGTTTGGCACTGCGTGAAGCGGTCTCGCGTGCGGGCAGCATCCTTCTTGAGCCAATCATGAAGGTTGTTATTGTGACCCCAACCGAGTATCTGGGCAATGTGACGGGCGATCTTTCGTCGCGTCGCGGGATGATCCTCGATACCGAGGACAAGGGAATTATCAAGGAGATCACCGCTGATGTCCCTCTGAGCGAGATGTTCGGGTACACGACTGTTCTGCGTGGTCTCTCGCAGGGTCGCGCGGCCAACTCGATGGAGTTCAAGGAATACCGCGGTATGCCTCGGAACCTCCAAGAAGAAGTAATCGAAGCTGGCGCATAATCAACTCGATGATCTGACCCGCTCAGACCAAACAAACTTCTAGTTCTCGGGCGTGACATTCGTGTCACGCCCGTTTTTCTTTCTTGGATGAAAGTCCCAAGGATGAAGCGAGTAATCGAGATTGCCGACCTATGCTCTGAACCCTTGAGTACACAGGATCGGCTTACCGGACGGTGGATAACATCGGGTCGATCAGCTCATTTGGTTCGGGACACAATCAGGAGAATCTGCGATGGCAGATCGGCTCAAAACAGTATTGCTCTTCGGCGCACCCGGCGCAGGCAAAGGAACACAAGGCACGTTGCTCGGGAGTATCCCCGGATACTTCCATATGTCCACCGGCGATATGTTCCGCTCGCTCGATAAGAAATCTGAACTCGGCGAAGTTTTCTACGAGTATTCCTCGAAGGGCGAGCTCGTCCCCGACGAAGTGACCCTCGAACTCTGGCACACCTATGTGCACGCCCAGGCGATCCTCGGGATGTACAAGCCGTACTCTGATCTGTTGATTCTCGACGGCATCCCACGGACAGTCGCCCAGACAACATTGATGGAGCAGTACATCAATGTCCTCGGTGTTGTTCATCTCTCGGCGGCCAACCCCGCAGAGATGATCACCCGGTTGCAGAACCGTGCGCTCGAACAGAACCGTGTGGACGATGCCAAAGAAGAAGTGATCCGCAATCGTCTCGCTATCTATGAGCGAGAAACCCGCCCGGTGCTCAACCACTACGATCCATCGATCGTCCACGAAATCGACGCGATCGGAACTCTCGGCGGCGTGCTGAGCGATGTGCTTCGAGTCGTCGCACCGATCCAAGCGACATGCTACGCTGATCCCGCGAAGGTCTAAATGCCCAACGCAGACTACCCACTCTCAACCCCGGCTTATGGCTGGGGTTGTTTCATTGGGGCTATTTCTTTTTGGGACCCGAGATCGGCGACATCTGTGGGTCAATGAGCACTGCCTGGATAATGTATTCTGGCAGCGGGCTCGATGACCGCAGCCCGTAGAGTGCGGGCAAGTCGTAGGCACGATAGCTCGCGGGCGGATGAAAATAATACGCCACGGGGACATAGTCGTTGAGCTCATCGTGGGTGCCGAAGTAGTTCCACCATTGTTTATACTGGGCCGCCCGTTTGCCGGTCAGGCGGAGTTTATCGACATCAATGGGCACCCAAAAAGTAAAGTCCCGTTCTGGGTCGTACATCGCAAACTCGACCATGCTCACCATTTTTTCGAGCACATCGTTCTCGGTTCGATCGACACACAAGACCGTGCGGGCGGGCACGCCTGCGCTGCGGAGCACCGCGGTGAGCAGGGTTGCGAGATCATGCTTGGTGCCGTTGGGTTCACGGGCAACGACATCTGCTGGTCGAACGACGAATCCAGACCAAATGGTGCCCCCAGTGAACACCGGCGAGAGCCGATTCCCGCTCCTGGTTGAGAACTCGGCCGGCGGGCCACGCACTTGGAGATGCTCGATGACCTTGCCGGTGAGGAACTTGACGAGATCGAGCTCGGAAATGCCCTTTGGGTCCTTGTCATCAACCCAGAAATCGAGCAGTATCTTGATCGTGTCGGAAGCATCACCGGCGACTTCTTCACCAACAGAATCGACGATCGGCGTTAAAAACGCTGTCGTCGGCGCATCCCACTTGTCGGGCCAAGGCAGGTGCTGGGCTTTTTTATGATCGAAGATCGTATCGGCAACAACAATGTGCGAATCATGGATCAGGTGGATCGCGTTGATGTAATCCTTGACATCTGATCGCCAGAGTGTGTATTCAGCACGCGTGCCTTTGGTGTACATACGCTTTGTTTCGGGCTCAAGCTTCACGTCGTCAACACGGATACTGACCGTTGTTTCTTCGTTTGGCGACCAATAAAAGCCCCCGGTGCGGAGGACTGGGAAGATCACTTCGAGGTCTTGCATCGGCCATTGCCGAGTTCGTTGTCGTTCACTCTCGCCATTGATTTGCTGACCCGGTTCGTAATATATCTGGCGAGATGCACGGAGGAAGATTTGGGAGCGAACATCCCACCGCCACGGGTCGGTGTGCTTGAGATACGGATTCTCAGGCATCGGCGATTTGGCTTCTGGGTGCGACGCGACCTGCGCCTGCGCATTGGGGCTGAGCAGCGTGCTCAAGGCGATGAGCAGCAGGAGTTGGATCGAGAGAGTACGAACGAGCTTGGTGATGTGGATCATGGGTATGCGAGCCTCTGGGATGTAGAAGATTGTACGGCTGGAAATCGGTGCGGTTGCTCGGCTTGATCCGCTCAATGATCTATAATGCTCACGATACCAGAAACTGAGCAGACGAACGAACGAGCCAAGGAGAACCAAGTGTCCACAGCCCTCGAATCTACAAACGAATCAACCCGCATCGAGAAGGACTCTATGGGCGAGATGCCCGTGCCCAGCGATGTGCTCTATGGCGCATCGACCCAGCGGGCGGTGCTCAACTTCCCGATTTCGGGTGTACCAGTGCCTGAGACCATGATCTTTGCCTTTGCGATGCTCAAAGCCGCGACCGCCAAATCTAACCTTGAACTCGAAAAGCTCTCTCAGCCCAAAGCCGAAGCGATAATTGATGCCTGCGACACGATTCTGGGCGGGCTGGGTGATCGTGGCGGGATTGCTCGCCATTTTCCGATCGACATCTTCCAGACCGGCAGCGGCACCTCGACCAACATGAACGCCAACGAGGTCATCTCGAATCTTGTTTGTATCGCCAACGGCTCGCCGGTGGGTTCGAGCAAGAATGCTGAGTACCTCAAGGGCGAAAAGGCAATCCATCCCAATGATGATGTCAATATGGGCCAGTCGTCCAACGACACCTTCCCCACCGCGATGCATATTGCTGCTGCGGTGGCGATCAAGGAATCGCTGCTCCCTGCAGTGACAGCCCTGGCGAAAGAGCTTGATGCCAAAGCGAAGCTGTGGGATGATGTGGTCAAGATTGGACGCACGCACCTGCAAGACGCGACTCCGATTCGGCTCGGGCAAGAGTTCAGCGGATACGCATCGCAGATGCACCACGCGGAAGAACGCCTCCACCGTGCGCTCCATACACTGGGCGAACTGGCGATCGGAGGCACAGCCGTGGGCACCGGGATCAACACGCATCCCAAGTTCTCTCAACTCGTCGCAGCGAACCTCAGTGATGCGACCGGAATCGCGTTCCGTGAAGCGAGCAATCACTTCGAAGCTCAGCATGCCAAAGACGGGATTGTTGAGGTCTCTGGTTTGCTCAAGACCATCGCAGTCAGCATGTCCAAGATCGCCAATGACATCCGCTGGCTGGGGTCTGGTCCTCGATGCGGGATCGGCGAGTTGAAACTACCTGCGGTTCAGCCCGGATCGAGCATCATGCCCGGCAAAGTGAATCCGGTGATCTGCGAAGCGGTCGTCATGGGTGCGTGCCAGGTTGTGGGCA
>CAJXXI010000017.1 GCA_913062615.1 uncultured bacterium
GGTTGTTTGCTCTTTTGTGTTTGGCATGGGGGATGGTAGAACGGGCAGAGGGGCCGTGACAAAGTTGTTGCAGTAGTATGGGGAGATTGTTGGTATACTAAGAGCATGATCATCACACTTGCAGCGATTGTCCTTTCTTTATCCATGAACCCAGATCCGGATCTGGACAATGACTGGAAGGCTGCGGAAGAGTGGGCGAAATCTCATGCAGTTGAACACCTACGAGTTGAGCTTGAGACAGACGGCGGCTCTTTGCCTTATATTCTTGAGATTAATACTTCGTGGCAGCGACTAAATCGGACAACTTATTACCGCTTGAAAGTGATCAATGGAAGCGAACATACTCAGAACTGGTTGATGGCATACGCCGGAGGTTATGCCGGGGTAGCCAAGTCGAGTATTCGCTTTGATCAATATGATTCGATCATCGAGGCTACGGGCACGGGGAGTTGTACGACACCTTCGGTCTTGCCTCGGCATCATTTGCGTTGGGGCACCTGGACAAAGAAACGCGGAGATTCAGATGCTGTTGTTCCGTTCATAGCAGTACCAGTTGATTCACCGGATGATCGCTTTGATGTCATCGAAGGCGTGGGTGAGCCAGCCGCCTTCGCTGGGCGATGGTCGGTCGATTTTGATTCATCCGATGATCTGGCCATTGGTACTTTCACAGTGGATGAAAACCAAATCGCATCAGGCACCTTCCTCACCACCACCGGCGACTACCGGTATCTGGCCGGCAGAGTTGACGGGAACCTCATGCGGCTATCCACCTTTGACGGGGCGCATGCGTTCTTGTTTCATGCTCGGATGCAAGATGATGGTTCGATCGAAGGGGATTTCTACTCGGGCAACTGGTGGCACGAGACATGGTCGGCTGTGCGTGATGATGACGCGAAACTCCCCGATGCGTTTGAGCAGACGGTGATTGCGGATGAAGCGGCATTGGCCGAGGCGGTATTTAAGGACTTGGAAGGCGAGCCGACGCGGGTGTTGGATGTGCTGGATGAATCGAACGCCAAGGCTCGGATTATTGAGATCTTTGGGACATGGTGCCCGAACTGCAGCGATGCTGGGCGTGAGCTGGTGTCGCTCAAGGAGCAGTACGGCGATGATCTGGCGATTGTGGGGTTGGCCTTTGAGATTACGGAAGACTTTGCGCGATCGGCCGAGCAGGTGCGTCGTCATCATGAGCATATCGGAACGAGCTGGCCGATCTTGATCGCGGGGTTGAGCGATAAGGACAAAGCGACAGCATCGCTCGGGTTCTTGGATCAGGTGCGATCGTACCCGACGCTGGTGTTTCTCAACGAGGCCAACGAGGTGCAGGCGGTATACTCCGGCTTTAGCGGCCCGGCGACTGGTGATGCCTATAAAGAACAACGCCTCCGGTTCGAGGCGTTGATCGATGAGATGATTGAAGATTGAATCGGTGCGTTTAGTCCTGCCATTTGTCTTTGACGACATCGTACTCGAAGAGCACATGGGCGGATTCATCGACTTCTTTGCTGCTCGATGTGTTGAAGATGAAGATCAGGTGACCTGAGCCTTTTTCTTTGCGGGTCCACTGCCACGACCAGGTCTCGGTGCCGTCGGAGTTGGTCATTTTTTTGGTTGGCTCGCCGAGGATTTGGAGGACATCTTCTTTGGTCGATGCGTGCTTGCGGACGCGTGAGAGATCGGATGGCTGGACATACGCCCCGTCGATCGAGCTTGAGGTATGATGGCTTGCCAGGCACCCGGTCATGGTGAGCGGGATGAGGGCGCAGCCGGTGATGGCGGCGGCGAGGACGAGTGAACGAGTGCGGGATTGGCTTGGGGCGGGGTGCATTGGGGGTCTCCTTTGTATGGACTAGTATATACGGATTCCGACCGCACGGATTACGGTTGGCTGACACAATCTCTGTCATTCATATACAAGAATGATTCGAGGAGCACACGATGAGCGCAAATGCCCGGACATATGAAGAATATCAATCGTTCCGAGAGAGCCTCAACGAGAAGATTCTTGCGCGTGGCACGACCATCACCAAGCGATTCTTCACGCTCGATACCAAGGCGTATAGCGACGGGCATCTTGATGCCAAGACCAAAGAGCTCCTCGGGTTGTCCGCGTCGATGGTGCTGCGGTGCGATGATTGCATCGCGTATCACATCGATCAATGTATTGAGCACGGCGCAACAGATGAAGAGCTCTTCGAGACCTTTGATATCGCGTTGATTGTTGGCGGGTCGATCGTGATTCCGCATCTGCGCAGAGCGGTTGCGTGGGTGGATGAGTGCCGGGAGCATGGTCCTAAAGATGGTGGATGCGATGAATCCTGAAACAGTGAAGCTCAAAGACGGGCGTGAGGTGTTGATTCGAAACGCCCAGCCGGGCGATGGTCGGCTGGTGCATGAGTATCTTCGTGTGCTTGGGGCATCGACGCCTTACATCCTTACATTCCCCGGCGACATCGGTACTCCAGAGCATTACGAAAGCCGAGTGTCCAAGGTTGATGAGGACATGTTTTATTCGATGAGCGCGATCGATCTTGATACTGGTCGGATCGTTGGGAATACATCATTTAGCTTTGCTCAACGAGTGAAGCTCTCGCACGCTGCGGGGCTTGGGACGGGTGTGTTGCCCGATTGGCAAGGCATCGGGCTCGGGTCATGGATGCTCAAGCGAGCAATTGGAGACATGCGAACCAACCCAAAGATCCATCGGCTCGAACTCACCGTGATGGATGGCAATGATCACGCCCAAGGCATGTACGAACGGGCAGGGTTTGTGGTCGAGGGGCGAAAACTCAAATCGATCCGCCAGCCTGACGGTTCATTCCGCGATGAGATACTCATGGGCATGTGGATCGGAGATTGAGCATGGCGATCGGGTTGCACATCTTCGGCGCCTCAGGCTCAGGCACAAGCACGCTCGGTAAAGCGATAGCAGAAGAACTCGGCATTGCTCATTTTGATACGGATGATTTCTATTGGGCGCCAAGCAAAGTGCCGTTCACGGTCAAACGAAGTATTGATGATCGGCTGGCCATGTTGAATACCGCATTTGAAGAGCATTCGGATTGGGTGCTCTCGGGTTCATTGTGTGGTTGGGGCGATCCACTGATTCCGTTGTTCACGCATGTTGTGTTTCTGTATGTGCCTTGGGATGTGCGAAGCGTGCGATTGACTCAGCGAGAGCGATCTCGCTATGGCGATGAAGCGATTGCTCCGGGCGGAGTGATGCATGATGTGTGCCGAGAGTTTATCGAGTGGGCGAGCCGATATGACTCGGCTGGCATCGAGCAGCGGAGCTACGCATCCCACGATCAATGGCTTGGTGAACTGCCAGAGTGTTGCCCTGTGCTTCGTGTCGAAGATCCTCAGCGATCAACAGCCTCAGTGAACGAGATTATGGATGCAGTGATCAACCAGCTCGGTCTTCGGTGAGCATATAAAAAAGCCCCGACCGAGGTGGTTGGGGCTTTGAGATTGAAACGATTGTGCCCTACGCAGGATCGGCGGCCATGTTGCGGACGGATGCGAGATCATGATCGGCATGTGGGTCGGTTCGAATTAGAGGGGTGTGAGTAGAATTTGAGATATTTGTGTTGTTCTGTGTGCTCACAGGCTTTCCGGTGCATATTTGGTTGCATATACCGTGGGCATCCGTTAGAGTTTGTTCGGGTTCAAATTTCAATGATCTAGGGGAGACTAGTGCCGACTACGAGTTATCGTCCAGAAATCGATGGGTTGCGAGCGGTTGCGGTGATGGGTGTGGTTTTATACCACGCCGGGCTTGGTTTTCCGGGTGGATATGTCGGGGTTGATGTTTTCTTTGTGATTTCTGGTTTCTTGATTACAAACATCATTCTGAAAAACCTTCAAAAGGGCACATTTTCTCTGATGGATTTTTGGGCACGGCGCATCCGCCGAATCATTCCAGCGGTGAGCGTGCTGGTCTTATTTGTCCTTGCTGCCGGTTTGTTTTTGCTTGATCCTAAGTCGATGGAGGATTTGGCAAGGTCGTCTATGGCTCAAGCATTGATGGTAGCGAATATTCATTATTGGCAAGACACGGGATATTTTACCGATTCTGCGGAGTACATGCCGTTGCTGCATACATGGACTCTTGCTGTTGAAGAACAGTTTTATCTGTTTTTCCCGGTCGCGGTAGTGCTGGTTCATAGGCTATTCAAAGACAGACTCTTTATTATTTTTTCTGCCGCGGCGATCGCATCGTTGGCGTTGAGTATGTATTTCACAACCGTTCATCCATCGGCAAGCTTTTTCTTGTTGCCAACGAGGGCGTGGGAACTGCTCGCGGGCTCTCTGCTTGCGATGATGGGAAACAAGGGTAAACTCAATCGCAGTGTTGCCGAGGTCATGTCGCTCACGGGGCTTTTGATGATTTCGGCGTCGATGTTTTTGTATGATTTAGCGACTCCATTCCCTGGATACCAAGCGATGCTCCCTGTAGGTGGTGCTGCAGTGTTTATCTGGGGCTGTCAGAACCACTCCACCTTTGCAGGCAGACTCTTGTCTCTCAAACCCTTTGTATTCCTTGGTCTTATTTCGTATTCGCTTTATCTTTGGCATTGGCCGATATTTTCATTTGCTCGTTTTCTGCTCGCGGAGGTCGATGGTTTCACAGCAGTACTGCTGATTGTGATCTCTATTATGATCTCATACATCTCGTGGAGATTCGTAGAAAATCCGTTCAGGAAGGGGGATCTCTTAACGACAAAGTTTTCTGCATACCGATTTGGTTTTGTCGCTTTGGCTACTCTTTTCGTGTCCTCATTGATCATCTGGAAACTCGACGGCATTCCCAATCGTTTTCGCCCGAAAACGATGGTTATTGTTGAGGATATCTCATGGAATGGCAATGAATATTCAGCAAGCAGTAACAAGCCTGCATCTCTTGGTGATCAAAACCAGTTTGGTGAAAACAAGATCCCTGATTTTGTTCTTTGGGGAGATAGTCATGCAAAGGTATTTAGTAGAACGATTGATCGTCTCGCGGGTGAATATGGCTTAGTTGGCGAAGCGCAGTTGGCGAATGGGAAGATTCCAGTTACAGGGCTGTGGAGAGCCAGCTGGAGCCGGGTGGAAAAAGACAACTACTTGGAAGAGTCAGAAAAATTTGTGAAATCGATCATCCATCGAGAAGTCCCGAATCTGATTTTGGTATGTCGATGGGCTGTCAACTGTGACGGGCGAAATCAACTTGAGGTTGACCAAGGCAAACTCTTGGAAGACTCATTGGTGATAGATACCGATGGAGTAGGGATGAGTTCAATCTCCCAAGAACTGGCTGCAAAGAGTTTGCGGATTCAGTTGGAAAGAATGCTTGATCGGTTAACCCAAGCGGGAGTGCGCGTATGGATAATAAAACAAGTCCCGGAAACAAACCGTTCGGATACAGCAAGGCAGTTCTACTTTGCGAGTCGATTCCCTCGGCTCGCAAACTTTGATCAGTTTTCTATCAGCTTGGAAGAACATGAACAACGCCAGATGTATGCCGATCGGGCACTCGACGGTTTAGAGTCAACGAAAGTCGCCATCATCGACCCGTCGCCGGCTTTCTTCGATAACGAAAAAGCTGTGCTCAAAATCTATTCAGACCGGTCGTACTACAGAGATGACGATCATCTGACAAGCTACGGGGTTGAGCAGATACTCGGGCCGGTGATTGATCAAATCATGAGTGAGATCAAGCTAGATCGAGAGTAGCTAAGCGAATCGACTGCACTACACTCCAGCAAAATCGTTACTGAATGTACATTTACTACGCTGGATCGGCGGCCATGTTGCGGACGGAGGCTTCGCGGTGGATGCGGTTGGATGCAGCGGCTGCTTGCTCTTTGGCGACGGTCTCGGCTTCGAGGAAGTCTTCGCCGAAGCGGAAGAGCCTAAACGAGTTGCCGATGACGAACACGTCGGGCAGGAAGTGGAAGAAGGCGGCGAACCCGACGCCGATGCTTGCGCCGCCGACAGCCTGGAAGCTGCCGGTAGCTGCGAGGACCAAGCCGCCAATCGCCATGAGGATGGAGACCACGATGTTTTGGGTGACGATCATACGTGATCGGCGTGCGAGTTCCATGAGGAACGGCAAGCGGTTGAGCTCGTCGGTCATCAGCGCCACGCCGGCGGAGTTGGCTGCGATGTCCGAGCCAGAGAGCCCCATCGCGACACCGACATCGGCGGCTGCGAGTGCTGGGCCGTCGTTGATGCCGTCGCCGACCATCATCACGCGGTATCCGTCGCCGGTGAGTT
Organism: uncultured bacterium; assembly: GCA_913062615.1. GTDB lineage: Bacteria > Planctomycetota > Phycisphaerae > Phycisphaerales > UBA1924 > UBA1924. The sequence continues at coordinate 6,262 of CAJXXI010000017.1, forward strand.
GTTTGATGAGCTGATGCTTTTCTTCGGGGAGGCATTCTGCTTCGACCGCGTCTACGCCCGTGACAGCGCCGACGCGTTTGCCGACGGCGAGCCGATCGCCGGTATAGATGGCGATCATGCGGACATTGAGTTCACGGAGCCGATCGACGACGCCCTTGGAGTTTGGGCGGATTTTGTCTTCGAGCCCGACAGCTCCGAGGTACTTGCCGTCGGCGATGACATGCACGCCCGACATGCCTTCGATCCGGTCTTCGACCGCGTCGATGGAGCTTGCTGCTGCGGGCAACAGCCCACGGATCCATGTGCCTCGACCAGCCGAGATCGCACCGATCGATGTTTTGGCATTGATGCCGGCGCCGTGGATTTCTTCGAACTTGCCTTCGGTATCGACGACGATTCTTGCTTGTTGTGCGGTGCGGAGGATCGATTGACCCAGCGGATGGTTCGAGCTTGCTTCTGCGAACGCTGCCGCTTTGAGCAGTGCTGCCCCGTCGACACCTTCTGTGGGTGCCAAGCGGGAGACTTCGAATCGCCCGGTGGTGAGTGTACCGGTCTTGTCCATCACAACAGCATCGACATTGGCCGACGCTTCGAGGAACTCGGTCCGTTTGATCATCACTCCGAGCCGGGCAGCAGCAGCAAACGCGGCGACCATCGCTGATGGCGACGAGAGCAAGAGTGCGGTCGGGCAGGTGACGACGAGCACGGTGACAGCCCGCAAGGCGGCAGTATCGCGGATCGCGTCGATCTCGCTCTGTGAAACCAGGAAGAACACGACGACCGCGACGGAGAGTGCAACGGGGACATAGAACTTGGCGACCTGCTCGATGAGCAGCTGGCGTTCGGTCTTGGTTGATTCTGCTTCTCGGATCAGGCTCGACACCTTGCCGATGGTTGTTTCTTCGCCGACCTGTGTCACTTCTATATCGATAGCGCCGGTGAGGTTGGTGGTGCCGGCGTAGACATCTGATCCCATTTGCACTTCGACGGGCATGGCTTCGCCGGTGAGTGATGCTTGGTTGATGGTTGATTCGCCGGTGATGATTCGCCCGTCAACGGGGAGGTTCTCACCGGGTCGGATACGGACGGTCTGCCCGACTTCGACTTGTCCTACGCCGATAATTTTTTCGACGCCTTCGAGCACGATGCGTGCGATGTCGGGTGTGAGCGAGACAAGCTGCTCGATGGCTCGCTTTGCGCCGTCAGCGGTGCGGAGGACGACCTGGTCTGCGACGAGGAGGATGAAGGCGAGGAATGCTGCGGTGCCATATTTGCCGACCGCCATCGAAGCGAGGATCGCGAGTGCTGCCAGCGATGATGAAGATACATGTCGATTGAGCACTTCTTTCCCAGCCGCCTTAAAGAGCGGGCCGCCGAGCATCAATGCCGAGAGCACCGCGGGGAGGGTTGCGATGAGATCATTGGTCGCGCCGGTGAGGTGAGCAATCCACGAGACGATGGCGAGCACGCCACCGATCAGGTAGAGGACGATCCAGTTGTTGTTTTCATCGATGATCTGATGGTGCGAGCAGCAGTCGATGGCGCCGTGGGCATGATCGTGATCGTGAGAATGTGTGTGTGTATCGCTCATAGTGTATTCAATGTGGGAAAAGGTGAGAATTGCGTGGCGTTTGCTTGGGTGATGGGTCGGCTTCTACAATAGGGAAGCCTCGGATGGATGTCCCTCTGTATAGTGTAGGAATCCGTGTCCAAGGTGTACGCACGGGCTGGGCACCCGGTTCGTGTGTTTCATGGTTCAAAGTGAGGTTCAAAGATGGCGTATACCGAGACAAACACCGATCAGAGCAAGGGTATTCCCAAGGTTTGCATCCTTGGGATCGGGCAGATGGGGCTTGTGTGTGCTGGTGCGCTGACGAATCCTGACCCGCAGGGGGCTGGCGATGGTGCCCGTGGGCATGTGGTGATGTGGGGATACAACGACGAAGAGAACGGAATTCTTGCCCAAACGCGCAAGTCTGACCGTTTGCCGGGATTCGAGCTTCCTGGTTGCGTGCGGATCGCGCTCAGTGATGCCGAGGCTCTTGAGGGCGCTGACATTATTGTTAATGCGATCCCGGTGCAGTTCATTCGCGGGGCGTGGAATCGCATCGCCAAGCATGTGCCCAAGGGGGCCGGGGTGATCTCGGTCGCCAAGGGCATCGAGAACGAGACCCTGCTTCGCCCAACCCAGATTATCGCCGATGTGCTCGGGGACGATCCAGACGCCAAGCCCCGCCCGATGGGGTGCATGTCGGGCCCAGCGATCGCGACGGAGCTGGCGATCTGTCTGCCCGCGACGATGGCTGCCGCTTCGGATCATCCGGGATTCGCCCAAACGATTCAAGAGCTGTTTTCGACGAGCTGGCTTCGGATTTATACCAATCCTGATCTGCTCGGGGTCGAGCTTGCCGGGGCGACGAAGAATGTTATCGCGATCGCGGCGGGGATCATCGACGGCTTGGGCGCAGGGTACAACGCCAAGAGCGCGTTGCTCGCGCGTGGATTGGCCGAGATCGGGCGATTAGGCACCGCGATGGGTGCGCAGACCAACACATTCTTTGGAATCGCGGGCGTGGGCGATCTGGCGACGACTTGTTTCTCGCCTGAAGGCCGCAACCGTTCCTGCGGGGAGGCACTCGGCAAGGGTGTCAAGCTCGATGCGTATCTCCGCGATTCGATGTGCGTGGTCGAAGGCGTCGCGACGACCGAGTCGGTGGTGGACCTTGCGAAAAAGTATAATGTGGACATGCCGATCACCGATGCGGTGTATGCGGTGTTGTTCGAGCATCTTGATCCGGTCGATGCGATCACGATGTTGATGAGCCGAGACTTGCGAGAGGAACAGATCGGGTGACTCAGCCATCGGCTCATTTTGAATCCAAAGAATACAACGCCGCGATCAAGGTGATCGAGGTGCTGCGGGATCACGCGCACATCGCGTATCTCGCGGGCGGGTGCGTGCGAGATTTGTTGTTGGGCGAAGAGCCCAAGGACTTTGATGTCGCGACGGACGCGAATCCGGCTGAAATTCAAGGGTATTTTAGGAAAACCGCTTCGGTCGGGGCAGCCTTTGGTGTGATGCTGGTGCGTGATTTTGGTCCAACCATCGAGCTGGCGACCTTCCGATCCGACGGCGTATATTCTGACGCACGCCGACCAGACTCGATCGAGTTCTCATCACCAAACGAAGATGCCAAACGACGAGATTTTACGATTAACGCGTTGTTTTACGACCCATTCGCACCAGGGCACGATCGCGTGATTGATTTCGTTGGTGGGCTCGACGACATACACAATCGCATCCTTCGTGCGGTTGGCGTGCCAGAGGATCGATTGGCCGAGGATCATCTTCGGGCGTTGCGGGCCGTGCGATTCGCGGCTAAGTACAAACTCACAATCGGTGATCGCACAAAGACTGCGATCCGCGAACACGCCCGCGAACTCTCCGGCGTATCCATCGAACGCATCGGCGAAGAAGTCCGAAAAATGCTCATGCATCCATCACGCGTGCAGGCGTGCGAAATGATCGACGAACTTGATTTAGATGATGCGATCTTTGGTGATCGCAAGGGCTTTGACCCATCAGTGATGCAGGGGCTCGGAGAGCAAGCGAGCTACGCAGAGGGGCTCGCAGCCTTGGCGATCGGGCGGGGCTTTGAGATTGATGATGACATCTCGGCGATTTGTTCGCTCTATCGAAAAACACTTGATCTGTCTAATGGCGATCGCGATGAGCTGCGCTGGATCTTGCAGTCGCTCTGGAATTTCTTCAAGTGCTGGGATCGGATGGGCGAAGCTCAGCAAAAACGCCTGGCGAGTGGTCCGGTGACGGCTCAGGCGTTGCAGGTGCTCCGGGCGATGGATCATGCTCGGGCGGATGTGATCGTTGATGAGATCGAGGTGCTTTCGGGTCGGTTTGGCGGGCTATGCCCCAATCCTTTCATTTCCGGGGCGGATCTCATCGAAATCGGATTGGCTCCCGGTCCGTCTTTTAAAGCGATTCTCGACGCGGTCTATAATGAACAGCTCGAAGGGCGGGTAGAATCGAAGCCTCAAGCCAGAGCGTTTGTGCAAACTCAGACGACGAACGAGCTTTGATCTGGATCGAATATGTTAAGTTTAAGTAAGAAGCGCTCCACCTAAGGGTGCTGAAGTTGGAGAAATAGATGACATCAGTATTGACTACAAACTTTGTTCCCAAGGTCCTCGACGCCACCAAATGGGAGAACATCGAACCTTTGATGAATGCTTTGCTCGAACGCGAAGTGAGCTCGAAGGAAGAACTCGAACAATGGCTCCTCGATCGCTCCGATCTCGAAGCCGCCATCGGCGAATCGGGCGCGAACACCTACATCGACATGACCTGCGACACCCAGAGCGATGCCAAGCAGGGTGCGTACACCTCGTTCATCACCAATGTGACGCCCAAGGTCAAGCCGGCGGGGTTCGAGCTTGATAAGAAGTACAAGGCGTTGGCCGAGCAGCTCTCGATGACCGCCGATCAGTACGCGGTGCTCTATCGCGATACCCAAGCGGATGTCGATCTGTTCCGCCAGGAGAATGTTGCCATCGAAACCGAGTTGTCCAAGCTCGATCAAGAATACGACAAGATCTGCGGCAAGATGACCGTCGAGTTCGACGGCGAAGAGCGAACGATGCCGATGATGGGCAAGTATGGCGAATCCGCCGATCGTTCGGTGCGTGAAGACGCTTGGCGCAAGGTCTCCAAGCGCAGGCTCGAAGATCAGCCTCGGATCAGCGAGATTTATGACGAGATGGTGTCCAAGCGGAACTCCATCGCCAAAAACGCCGGGCTCAACAACTTTGTCGAGCACACTTTTAAGTCGTTGCACCGGTTTGATTACACACCCGATACCTGTTTCGCGTTCCACGACGCGATCGAGAAGCATGTGATGCCTTTCGTTGCCGGGCTCGATGCCCAGCGGATGGATGAACTGGGTCTCGATGCGTTGCGCCCGTGGGATTTGGCGGTTGATCCCAAGGGGCATGCGCCATTGGTGCCGTTCACCGGCGGGGTCGATCTCGTTGCCAAGTCACAGAAGGTCTTTGATCAACTCTCGCCAGAGCTCAGCAAGATGTTCGCGTCGATGGGTGATGGGTCGAACACGAATGGTACCGCGGACGACGCGATGCTGGATCTGGATTCTCGCAAGGGCAAAGCACCGGGCGGATATCTTTACTTCCGCGACCGCTCCCAGCGCCCGTTCATCTTTATGAACGCTGCTGATCAGCACCGCGATGTCGAAACGATGGTGCACGAAGCCGGGCATGCGTTCCACGCGTTGTACTCTGTTGATATCCCATGGATCTGGTATCGCAACCCGACGATGGAGTTCGCTGAGGTCGCATCGATGACGATGGAGTTGTTGACGATGCCCTATTGGGACGCGTACTACCCAACCCCGGCCGATGCGAATCGTGCGCGTCGCAAGCAGCTCGAAGGCTCGATCAGCTTGTTGCCTTGGATCGCAACGATTGATGCGTTCCAGCACTGGGTGTATCAGAACCCGACGCATACAAACGAAGAACGAGCCGACGCATGGCTCAAGCTCGAAGAGCGATTCGGGATGCAAGGTCACCGGGTCGATTGGGACGGGCTCGATGAAGAACGCAAGTTCGTCTGGCAGCGCCAGGGCCACCTGTTCGGCGTTCCTTTCTATTATGTCGAGTACGGCATCGCTCAGCTTGGTGCGTTGGGCATCTGGCTCATCAGTTTGGAGCAGGGCGAAGAAGCCGCGTTGGCAGCGTATAAGAAGGCGTTGTCGATGGGCTCCACCGTGCCCTTGCCCGAGTTGTTCGAAGCTGCGGGATTGCCATTTGACTTCGGCGACGAAACCGTCGGGCGATTGGTCAAGCGTGTGCGAGCCGAGCTTGATAAGTTGCCTCAGTAATAGAATAAATCATTAACTCTTATAAAAGGAGGGATCATGTCCCTCCTTTTATCGTATGGACTCATTAGAGAGACTTTGCCGGCTATATGTGAAGGAAAAATGAGAAAGAGAAAGGGCTAAATACAATGAGAGTTATCAATATGATCGCTGCGTTTGCAGCGGGTTCTTCGCTCGTGTCCATGGTTGCGCACGCGGGGTTGAGCGATTTTTATGTCACGAACACCTTCGGAGAAATCTACCAGGTCGATGGGCAAACACTCGAATCAAACCAAGTGTCCCAGTTGGGCAATACATCGAATCTCAATGAGATTCTGTATATTGGCAACGGCGAGATTATTGCGAGCCTCGGCGGCACCATGCTCCGTCATAATATCAACACCGGGGCCGAGGAGATCGTGTTCAGGATGAGCGATCACATCGAGCCGGGCGCGTTGGCGATCGGATCGGGTTTGGCGATGACAACCAGTGGCGATATCTTCTTCACTGCATCGATATTTAGCGCTGGTAATCCGACTCGCCGTATGGCGGGAAGCTACAACCTCGCGACAGATGTCTTTGTTGATATTGCCGATGTTGACTCGAGTGCCAGCTTCTTTGATCATCATCAGATCGGCGTCGATGTGTTTATATCGGCCGACCACAATCATCAGATAGTATCGGTTCTCAACGGAGCAACTGGGGACATTGTGATCGATTACAATGTCGGATTTGGAGTGGTGTCGTTCTTTGAATCCGATGGTGGAATCTTTGCAGTCGGGCGAACGGGCGGGTTGTACTCATTCGATGTTGACGATGGCACCGCAGAGTTTATTGGCGATATCACCGGTATTGCAGGTGACCTGATTGGAGCAACAGTTCCGACATCCGGTTCATTCGCGATCTTTGGTTTGATGGGCATCGCGGCGACCCGCCGAAGACGATAACAATCGTCCAACTCCAAATGATCACCCGCTCGCCCGAGCGGGTTTTTTATAGCCTTACTCTTTCCATGGGCCGGTGATCGCCAGGGTCCACCCGTGTCCTTGCAGGTTCACGAATAGCGTTGAGCCATCGGATGAGAACACCGCGCCGGCGAACTCGGAGTTGCTCGTCGCGTTGCGCGCGATGCGGTACAACTCGCCCTCCATCGTCACCCCAACCAAATGTGGCGGCTTATTCTCATCCTCGCACACCACGATATCGCCCCAAGGCGAGAAGGTGATGTTGTCGGCCCGCTCGAGCACGCTGGGGTCATTGGGCTCGATGAAGAGTTCGAGCATGTCACGGAACCCGTCTCTTGATGGCATCAAACGCCAAAGTTGTCCAGAGTAGGTATGCCCGCCGGTGGTTGCGGCGAAGTACACAGAATCGTTACCCCACCACATGCCCTCGCCACGCGCAAAGCGGGCGGCGCCCATACTGAATCCGCGATAACGCAGATCGTCCTTGGGTGATTCAACATCATCGATTTCGATCCATTGCACCGCGAGGCGTTGGCCGACCTGAACGCCTTGCGTATCCCAGTTGCGTGTGTCGAAGCTCGGCGTGTGATCGATGGTGAGCACTTCGAGCTTGCCGCCGGCGTGCAGATCATCCGGATCGATCGGGCGATACCGATAGATCAATCCATCGTGGCGGTCTTCGGTCAGGTACACGATCCCGGTGTCCGGATCGGTGCAGCACGCCTCGTGCATGAACCGTCCCATCGCCCGGATTGGTTTCGGATCAGCGAGCGAAGGCGAAGTGGTCGCGGGCACCTCGAAGACATACCCATGATCTTGCTCGAACCGGTAGCCTTTGACTCGCGATGTTTCTTCGCAGGTGAGCCAGGTGTTGCCGGGCGTGATCCCGCCGGCGCAGTTGCGCTCGGTGCCCGCGAGCGAGAGCCAATGCTTTTCGAGTGTGCCGAGTTTGGTGTTGTAGATCAGAGTGGTTGTGCCGCCGCGTGATGGGCGACCGTGTCCCATGTCGTAGACGGTTGATGGATCGAGTAGGTCAATGGCTTCTTGTGTCTCGAACGCGCCCGTGGTTTTGTGCGCGTCTTCGATCTCGTGATTGCGGATGATGATCGTGCGATCCGGATCGACCGTTCCGTCGTCGTTGATATACGGGAACGCACCCATCGCGTCGTGTTTGCCCGGGACTGTGAACCCGTCGTCCATTACCTCGCCGATCTTCGAGATGATTTTGTAGGTGAACCCCGCGGGCAGATCGAGGATGCCTTGGGGATCAGCGAGCAATGGGCCAAACCCGATGGCGTTGTGTTCGTTGGCGATGAGTGTTTCGAGCAGCGAAGTGGTCGACCCACGCGCCAGCGATGCGCTGAGTCCTGCGAATCCGAGCGTGACGGAGGATGATCGGGCAAGGAAATGTCGCCGAGAGATTGGATTCATGCCCAAAGGATAGGGTCAAAGTGTGTTTTATGCCTTCAGCGAGCAGAAAGGTGTCTGAAAGCCATTGAATGCTGATATACTGGACATGTAGGTCGTCAATTATGGCGATCATTTCATGAAGGTGAACATGGGCGATATTAAACTCACAGTATATACAACCACCAACGACGCCCCTTGGGTTCGTCCGCTCTGGTGGCGCCTTGCGCAGGCCATCGTTTGGTTCGTGGGTTTGGCGATGTTCTTGCTTTTGATCTTCGCGCCCAAGCTCGGGCTTCATGTTTTCTGGGATGGGCTCATCCCGTTGGCGCCGGCTCTGTTCGTGTTTACGCCCGGGTTGTGGCGGAATATCTGCCCGCTCGCATCGACTGCACTCTTGCCTCGTCATATGGGATGGTCTCGACGGATCCGTGTTACACGGGTCTGGCAGGGACGATTCATGCTTATCGGCACGGCCTTGCTTGTTGGTTTCATCCCGCTGCGTCATGTCGTGCTCGATACAAACGGATCGGCGACCGCTGGTGCCATCGCGTTCTTGGCGATCCTTGCGGTCGCATCTGGATTTGTGTTCGAATGGAAGAGCGGGTGGTGCGCCGGATTGTGCCCGGTGTATCAGGTCGAAAAACTCTATGGGTCGGCCTCTCCAACCACATTCACCAACGCGCACTGCACCGAGTGCCATCGTTGCGTCGCCAACTGCCCAGATTCAATCCCAGGACCATCGCCGCTCGATCCAAAGATAACCACGCGATCAGAGCTGATCGTCGGGTTCATCATGGTCGGCGCATTCCCCGGACTGGTCTGGAGCTGGTTCCAACAGCCAATCATCACCGGGAGCATCGGGCTGGCGCAGATTTCAGAGATCTACGCGACCGAGCTGTTCTGGGCGGGTGTATCACTCGTTCTTTTTCTTCTGCTCCGCCAGTGTGTTGTCCCAAGCCATGCCCATCAGCGACTGAATCGTCTGTTCGCTGCCATCGCGGTGAGTTGCTATTACTGGTACCGCTTCCCGGTTTTCTTTGGGCTCGATGCCAACCCAACCGATGCCATGTTGATCGATCTCTCGAGCCTTGTTGCTTTCGACATGATCCCAGCCGTGCGCACAGTGATGCAGGTTTCGTGCGCAGGATTCCTTGTATGGATGCTTGCAGGGCGAGCGAATGCGAGAGGGATTTGGCTCAAGCGACCACCATTCGCCAAGGGCAAAGTTGCATGAAGTATTTTTTTAGAGTAATGGGGAGTAATCTCGATGCCCAATGATCCCAAATGGCTCGTGTATGCCCAGCATGAATGTCTCTACCTCACCGGCCCGTGCTATGGCGGCGATCACATCGTCGCGGCGATGAATCTATCAGTGTGCCCAAAGTGCAACGAGCCTTGCGATCTGTTCAACCGTGATACCTGGGCAAGGGTTATCCGCCGAAAGATCAGCGAGCGGGTCTGGTACAAGCCGAGCACCTGGGGCAAGCACCACTGGGAATACCGCAGCAAAGGACACCTTGAAGTCGGCGGGTACAACTTCCACAAGCACAGCATCAATGCGAAGAAGTCTGAAGCCGATTAGTCACAACATTCGTCATCTTCGTCCTCGGGGAAGTTTTGTGTTGTCCACGGGTTAGGGTAGTAGAGGAAGTCGCCATCAATTTTCTTGGTCTCTAGGAATATATCTAAACCGTGTCGCCCTTGGTCGTCGTCGTTGTCATAGCCTTTGGCATAGATCATCGGTCCAGTTTCAGGGTCGAGTCGGTAGAGCAGGTCGCCGCCGACGAATGGGTCGATGAACTCGAAACCGATCAGGTCTTGGTTGAAGTGTTCGATGGATTTGGGGAACGATCCGTGGCGGAGCTTGTGGCGATGAGCCGCGATCGCGAGGCGCATCGCTTGGGCATTGGCTCGGTGCCTTCGGGTCCTGCTGGTCGCTTTGTCAACCGCGGGCATCATCATGCCAAGGAGCATTCGCCCGATGGATTCAATCGGATAGTCGAGCGTCTCGAAATCATCCATTTCGACATACCACTTGGGCTCGGTATCATCGTTCTGATGGAGCAGTGAGGATTTGTGCGCGTCGTGCATCACAATATCGTAAAGTGTTATGACCGTTCGCACTGCTTTGGGCAACTCGTCGTAGTGGATTGAAATGGGCGGCCCATCCCAGTCGGTATCGCTCCAGTTTTTCATCTCTGGGAAGTTGTAGATCCGGCGCGCGATGTCGTGGAACTCAAGCTGATCGGAAATGGTTTGGACTTGGTGCGCAGTCGAGTTTTCGATCACGCGATCGAGAGTGACGAGTTGGTCATCGGTGAGTTGGTCGCTGTGGGTATAGAGTGTCCAGCGGAGGAGATCTAGAAACCGCGACTGGTTTCCCATGGCCGTAAGAGTTGAAAGTATGGATGGCCAATCTTCAACGAGTAGCGAGCTGCGATACCCAATCGCAAACCGGTCGGCGAACTGTTCGGTATTGCCTTGCTCAACCTGGTATGAGAGATAGCTTGCCATAAACTGGGATTTTCTTCTCATGATCCCGTGATCTTCTTTGAGGCACGAAAAAACATTTGGGTTCGCGCCCTCTTTGTTCTCAATCTCATCATCCAAGCCGTATCGAAGTAAGACCTCTTGCGAAACCGGATCGGTTCCAATATGCAGCGTGTATCCCATGTGTGGCTTGCTCAAAGCCTCGAGCAGCCGCTCAACGATCGGCTTGATATCGGTGCTTGCATATAGCTCTGAGATCTGTTGCCAATCATCGACGCCGTCCTCGTCCCAATCTTCGCCAACATCTTCGGCAAAGACCCAAAGGAACCTGTTTGAAAACAACGCATCATACTTGTACCGAAGATCCACCAAGATCGGCCAGGCCTTGTCTTCATCAGGTATCGAGTCGATCCATGTGTTGTAGGCTTTGGTTGGATTCCAGACCGGATCTCCGTCTTCGTCCGGCATCCAAGGCGAGTAGTTCCCATCGCCAATTGGGCTCCAGTCCGGCTCGATATACTCAAGCTGGGTCGGGGGCAGCGGGGCTTTGGTTTCGGGTTCATTCGCAGCAAATACAGATAAGCAGGGCAGGCTCACAATCAATACATGAATCAGTTTCATGTATTGATTGTAGCAACTTATATAGGTTTTAAAGGATCGTGCCGCGTAACAAGACCATCGCCACGAAGAAGTAGATCGATAATCCTGACACATCCATCAGCGTCGCGACCAAAGGCGACGACGAGGTCGCCGGGTCCATGCCCAAGCGTTCGAGGATCAACGGGAACATCGAACCGATCAGCGTGCCCCAGAGCACAATGATGAACACCGCGCCCGAAACCGTAAACGCCAAAGGCCAAAGGTGGGGGGTGTCGAGCATCGAGGTCAACGAGAGCCCCCAGACCACCGCGACACCAAGGGCAGCGAGGGTTAATCCGAGGCAGAGACCTGTGAGCAGTTCCTTGCGCATGATGCGCCACCACGCGCTCAGTCGAACCTCTTCGACTGCGATCGCGCGGACGAGCAGGCTCGCGGCTTGGGTGCCGGTGTTGCCGCCTGATGCGATAATCATCGGGACAAAGAGCGCGAGCACGACCGCTTTTTCGAGTGCCTCATCAAAGAACGCCATGATCGAGATCGTGAACACCTGGATCAAGAACAACCCCGCGAGCCAGACGCCGCGTTTGCGGTACATGCTTATCACAGAGGTGGTGGTGTAGGGCGCGTCGAGGGCTTCCATGCCGCCGAGTTTTTGGACATCTTCGGTGAACTCTTCTTCAGCGACATCGGCAACATCGTCCGCCGTCACGATCCCGACGAGCAAACCCAAAGAATCAACCACCGGCAACGCGGTGCGGTCATACCGCCCCATCACGCGGACGGCTTCTTCGCGATCGTCGATCGCAAAGAGGGCGATGAACTCATCGTCCATCAGATCACGCACCGAAGAATCTGGGTCGGCGAGGAGCAGATCGCGGATATGGATGTCGTCGATCAGCTCGCCCTCGTCATCGATCACAAAGACCCAGTCCACCGTCTCGGCGTTGCGCCCGTATTGGCGGACATGCATCAGGGCGGTCTGGATGCCCCAGTCTGCACGCAATCGGACATAATCAGGGGTCATCAATCGGCCAACCGAATCGGGCGCGTACCCGAGGATCGCTTGAGTCACTTCCCGGTTCGCAGGCGAGAACCGTGCGATGAGCTTGGTCGAAACCTCGACGGGCAGCTCATCGAGCATCGCGGCCCGATCGTCAGGGTCCATCGATTCGATGACCCGTGCCGAGCGTTCGGTGCCCATTTCTTCGAGCAAGAGCTCTTGGGCACTTTGCTCAAGATGCGCAAAGCTGTTCGCGGCGAGCTCGCGGGGCAAGACCCGGAAGGCAACAACCGCCGATTCAGGCTCGAGCGCTTCGATCAGGTCGGCGATATCCGCAGGCTCGAGCACACTGAGCGAATCACGAACCTCGCGGTACGCTTTATCATTGATCAGGGCTTGGAGATCGGGCGCAAGAAGATGGGTCATTGGGGTGGGCACGCACCATCTTATCAGCATCAAAGCACCGGTGCGCACCCTATCGGCGGATGTTCTCGGACATTCATTGAGCGTATATTGCCAAAAAACGTTTTGCCCAATATGAACTCATCCTGAATTGATGATCTTCATCACTCAATACGCAAATCAACTCGATAGTGAAGCATGGAAAGAGAACATCATGATCAACCCTGGAGATTTACATGCTGCTGAACCGAAATGGATTTACACTTATTGAACTGATGGTTGTGGTCGTCACGATCGGGATTCTCGCAGCCATCGTTGTGCCCAAGTTCGCTCGTGCCCATACAAGCGCAACCATTGCTGCTGCAGGTGAAGATATCTTGGCGATGACCCAAGCACTCGAAAACCATAATACAAACAATGGCTATTGGCCCGCCGAGACCGCTGCGGGTGTGTCGCCGCCAGAAGTAATCTCACGATTCAAAGGCGAAAGCCCGTTCGGAAAACTATGCCCGATTGGCAGCGTCTACGACTACGACAACAAATCCGTCAACGGCACCAACACCATCAGCATCGCGATTCAGCCTTCGGCGGCCTCGCCTGCCACGTCAATCGTCGATGCCCAATCGCTCGACGCCTTCCTCGACGATGGTGTGCTCAACTCCGGGCGATTCCAATCCTCGGGCAATGGCTACAGCTACCGCGTGAGTCCATAAGCCAGCCGAACAGTTACATGATCAGCGAATCGAAACCCGTCAATCCGACGGGTTCTTTCGTATAGAACGGCTCACCAGCTTCCGCCCCGATACGCGATCCAAAGTATTTCGCGCTCGCTTCGATCCATTCGAGCGCCTTGCGGTTCTTCTCAGGGAGCACAAACTGGGTCTCGTAGGCTTTGATCGAACGCATCTTTTGATCGAGTGTGCCCGAGATATCGAAGATGAACTTCGGGTCGGCCACCCATCGCAGGTGCGTCGCGTAGTAGTAAAACAACCACTTTGGATACAGCGTCGGGCCGAGCTCTTTCTGCTCGCCGGTCCAGGCATCGATGGGCGCGGGCATGTCGATCTTGCTCAGCTTGGCATCAAACCGTGCGTCCTCGATGCACCGCGTCACGGCGCGATGGTCCGGATGGGCGTCTTCGGGGAATGTGGTGAAGATGATATTCGCCTGCCATGCACGGATCACGCCGGCGAGGGCGTGGCGATTCTCGATCGTGTGTTCGACGAACCGGTTGGGAAGATCCAATAGCCAGCGTTCGATCGTTCCCGTCGCGCCTTCTTTGAGAATCTCAAGTGCTGCAGCTGCTTCGCCCTTGCGGATTTCTGGCGATCCCAATGGTGTGGGTTCGCCGTTGGTCACATCAAGGATAAGGATGTCGTGCCCTTGTTGTGCGAGCTTGATGATGGTGCCGCCCATGCCGAGTTCTTGATCGTCTGGGTGTGGGCCGACGACGAGTATGCGTGCCATAGAGCTGCCTTTGGTTTGTGTGTGTTCTTGCACACCATCAACCGTTGAGTGTGCGACTCTATTGCATCAATCAAACTCAGTTGTACTTATTCTCGACAACCACAAACCCGTGCAGGATCGGCGATTCGTTCTCGATGGTCTCGATCTGGACAAGCACGACCGGTGCCGGCGTGCGCTGGGCGAAGAACCCGCCAGCGCGATAGACATCGCCGAACTCGTCGACGAACAGATGCAGATCAAGCTCGATCGATTCGCCCGATGCGAACCCGGGGATCGCCAGCGAGTATCGCTTGTTGATCCAGATGACAGATTGCCCAAAGTCGCGCGTCGTGGTGTTGGTGAACTTGAGCATCGACACTTCGCGGAAGACCTGCACATCGAAGACCTCGCCTTGGGTGATGGTCTCTGGATAGGGTGTGTGTGGCGGGGCGGTGAGCTGCTCGTTAAAGAGCTGGCACCCGCTCATCGAGAGCACGCCCATGCTTGAAAAGAGAGTGCAAAGGCAAAAGAGGACGCTGGCGGAATGGTGTTGTTTGATCTTCACCCTCCTATCGTCCCACACATGAGCTGTCAAAGCAACCATCCCGGCGATCAAATGGACAATCATCAGAACAATAATGCGACTCTACCCAGTTTCGCGATCGCCGATGGTGCGCAAGAAATCGATCCTAAAACAGTCGCCAAAGACCTCATATCCCGCTTTGGACCCACCGGCATGGACCCACGGGTCACCGCGCTCATCCCCGGATTCGACGCCCCGTTCTACCAAGCCGGGCTCGCGGGCTATTCTGACGCGGCGATGCGGATCATCGCTCGCCGACAGGGCTGCCCGTTGTGCGTCACCGAGGCACTGCTCGATCGGACATTACTCGCTGGTGGCAAGGGGTTTGCGAAGGCTGATCTGGGCGAGCTTCACGATAATATCCCCGGGGGCATCGAGGACACGCCCCTTGTTGGTCAAATCATGGGCAACGATCCCGGCGAGATGGCCGCGGGGGCGATCAAGATGATCGAGCAGGGAAAACGCTCGCACAAAGAATACCGCAAGATGGTCGATTCAGGCATCGGCGAGCTGCGATCCGATGGCTTATCTAATGGGGGGGGGGCACATTCGCCGCCATCGACATCAACCTCGCGTGCCCGGTGAAAAAGATCTCCAAAAAATCCCGAGGCGGTCACTGGCTCAAAGAGCCCGCCGGCGCCATTCATATCCTCAAAGCCGTTCGAGACGCCGTCCCTGACGCGATCCCCGTCACGGTCAAAATGCGCCGGGCCTTCGACGATACCCCCGAGATGCAACGCAACTTCGAGTACCTCTTCGATGCCTGCTACGACATCGGATGCGCCTGGGTGACGGTCCACGGGCGAACCGTCGAACAAAAATACCTCGGCCCATCGCGTTGGGAACCATTGAAGCGGCTCGTCGACAAAAACCCCGATCGGTTGATCTTTGGCTCGGGCGACATCTGGGATGTCAACCAGATCTTCCGCATGATCGGCTACACCGGTTTGACCGGCGTCTCGGTCGCGCGTGGGTGCATCGGCAACCCGTGGATCTTCCGCCAGGCGAGAACGATCCTCGCTGGCAATGATCCCCAGTCGCCGACCATCGCCGAGCAACGAGAAGTGCTCGAGCAGCACTTCGATCTTGCGCTGGCGGTCAACGCCAACACACGCGACCCGGAGCTGATGACGGCTAAGAACATGCGGAAGTTCGGCATCAAGTTCGCCGCGCATCATCCCAAAGCCGACGAAGTAAAAAAACAGTTTATCTATGTCAAGACACTCGAAGAGTGGCGAGAAGTATTGGAGCGATGGTATGTCTGATGAAAAAAATGAAGTGCAATGGTCGGAATCGCCTGAGGAATACTCTTGCCCGTCTTGCTGCGAATCTGCCAGTGGCTATGCCGTCCTCAAGCAAGAGGTGAAGGGGGATCCTGAAGAGATCCGTTTATCATTGAAGGACTCGCCGATCCCCTGCGAGGTATTTGATAGGGACGACGGCAAAGGTTGCCGTGTGGTGAAGTCTTCCAACATTCATACACCCGCGTGCTGCACCAGAGTCCGAAGCAGCCGCCGGCATGGCCCGATGTGGATATTTTGCGAGAGTTGTAACAGCAAATCATTGCTGTTACAGCAGGAGGAGATGGTCAGTTTCTACTGGCGCGTCCCAACCCAGCACGGCGAAGTCTGGGCGTACAACCGTCAGCATCTCGTCGCCATTCGCGAGCACATCCAACTCGAACGCCGCCCGCAAGGGGAGTTCAAGCTCCCAGGCTGGATGCTCGCATCGAAGAACCGAGACGAGATGGTCAAGCTCATCAACATGGCATTAGACCACGGCCCATCGCAGTTCTGAGCCAACATGAACCAGTCCTACAGCCAACCCCTCCCCGCGGACACCATCGCGATCTGGAAACAGGTCTTCGGGCGCCAACGCGCCTTCGCCCTCCACGCGTTTGATCAACTCGACGATGCCCAGTTCTTCGCGATCCTCGCGCCGGGGCTCAACTCGTGTGCGATTATTGCCAATCACCTCGCCGGCAACATGCTCTCTCGGTGGACGGAATTCCTCACCACCGATGGCGAGAAACCCAACCGCAATCGGGAAGCCGAGTTTGATCTCCCCGCCGAGCATTCTGCTGATGAACGGGCCAAGATCATGGAGCGATTCGAACAAGGATGGTCGATTTTGTTCGCAGCCCTC
>CAJXXI010000018.1 GCA_913062615.1 uncultured bacterium
CGCGGTATTTGCGCCCATCGACGCCCCACAACATGAGCACCTCGCGGTACTCATCCTTTAAATCCTCGATCGCCGACTTTAATCGGCCATCAACATGCTCCCAGTTGAGATCTGATTGATCCCACACTGGAGGCGGTTCATCAGGCATCAACTCGCTCGATGATTCGTTGAAGAACTCGTCGACTGCCATTGGCTGACGGGCTTGCTTCTTGATCCGGGTGTAGAAAACATTGTGGCAGATGGCGAACAACCACGAGCGCATGCCTCCCGACCCGGAAGTCGGATCATCGGGGGCACTTTTGTCCTCGAACCGTTCGATGGTTTGAGGGCGAAATGCCCGCGCGTAGACTTCCTGAACCAACTCGTCAGCCTCTTCAGGCTTGCGAGAGAGATGAAGAGCCATCCGATACACCGCATCGAGATGCTCTAGGGCAAGTTGTTCGAACTTGTTTCGCTCCAACTTGTTGCCTGCCCTTTCTCTTCAGTATGGAAAACGATTGCGGATAGGGATCTATTCCCGTGTGTTCCAAAGCATAGCTCAGAACGAACAGTTAGTTATTCTTGCTGCCCGATAAACTCCCGATTGCTCAAACCGAGCTCACAGAGTTGCGCGGCGATGCCTTTGTGTGATCGAATGAACTACAATCTGTAGATGCCTACTCAAAACACCAATCAGAAGCCGTACTATATTACGACCCCGATTTACTATGTGAACGATCGCCCGCATATTGGGCATTGTTATACCACGCTGATCGCCGATGTGGCGGCCCGCGCACAGAGGATGATCGGGCGCGATGTGTTCTTCCTGACCGGGACCGACGAGCACGCCGAGAAGGTGAGCAAGACGGCGGCGGAGAACGGCAAGACGCCGATGGAGTGGGCGACGATCAATGCGGATCGGTTCAAGGAAGCGTTCGCATTTATGAACTTCTCGCACGACGACTTTGTGCGGACGACCGAGGATCGGCACAAGACCAAGGCTGTCGAATATATCCAGCAGCTGCTCGACCAGGGCGATATTGAGCTTGGCGATTATGAGGGCTGGTACGACCCTTCGCAGGAAGAGTATCTCACCGAGATGGTGGCGAAAGAGAACGATTACAACTCGCCCGTGACCGGGAAGCCTTTGGAAAAACGGGTTGAGCAGAACTACTTCTTCAAACTCGATAAGTATGAAGGCTGGCTTTGTGAGCAGATCGAAACGGGCGCGATTTGTGTGGCTCCTGAAGCACGCAAGAACGAGGTGCTCGGCCGACTCAAGCAGGGGCTACGAAAGGTTCCGGTTTCTCGCAAGATCAAAGAGGGCGATGCGGACTGGGGCATCAAGATGCCGGGCGATGATGAGCATCGGATCTATGTCTGGATCGAAGCGCTGTGCAACTATTTGACCATCGTCGACAACGACGAGCGGCAGAAGTATTGGGACGGCGAAGTTGTTCATCTGATGGCCAAGGACATTACCTGGTTCCATGCGATCATTTGGCCTGCGATGCTCCACGCCCTAGGGAAGAAAGTCCCCGAGATGGTGTATGCCCATGCGTACTGGATCGCTGAGGGCAAGAAGATGTCCAAGTCGCTGGGCAACTTTATCGAGATTGATTTGTTGCAGGCGTACGCCGAGAAGTACAGCCTTGATGCGATGCGTTGGTTCTTGACGACGCAGGGGCCGCTCGGGGCGAACGATTCTGACTTTGCGCACTCACGGTTTATCGAGGTGTACAACGCCGATCTGGCCAACAGTGTCGGCAACTCGACGAGCCGAGTCGGGAACATGTTCAACAAGTATTTCGACGGCAAGGTCAAGGGCAGATGCAACGGCGAGTTTGGATTTGACAACGGCTCATCGCTGCAGACTGCGCTGACAGCCCTTGAAAACGCGGGTAAAAAGGTCGACGATCCGGATCGGACCTACAAGATTGCGGAGTTTACCCAGCAAGCTGTGGATCAGGCGGGCGAGGCGCTGGCAAGCATGAATCTTGATGCGATGCTCGACGCGGGGCGATCGATCGTTCGCCATGTCGACGAGTTCATCTCATACTCGGCACCGTTCACCCTCGCCAAACAGCTCGACACGCTCGATGATGGCGAGCACGCATTGAGCTCGATCTTGTACTCGTGCGGCGAGGCGTTGCGGATCGCATCGCTGCTGTTGTCGCCTGCGATGCCTGAAAAGATGGCCGAGCTCTGGGGGAACTGGAACTGCAATCATCTGGTTGATCCTGATGATTGCAACTCTGGATTTGTCGCACCGCTGAGTGAACTCGCCCAATGGGGCGGGGAATACGGGCTCAAACCCGGTCAGACAATCGAAAAAGGGGCGGCTTTGTTCATGCGTGCCGATGCCAAAGAAGATGCACCCGAAGCCGAGCGTATCTCCTGAATGCTTGAATCTGAACTGATCATCTTTGACTGTGACGGCGTGCTGGTGGATACCGAGCCTTTGACCAACCGGGTGCTGGCGCGATGCGTCTCGGCGGTCGGTTGGGAAGTCGATCAGGCGTATTCGATTACCCACTTCAAGGGCAGAAACCTCGATGACATCCTCGTTGATGTGGAAGCCAAGCTCGGCAAGAAACTGCCCGGGTTGATGGATGAGTACCGCAGGCAGATGTATATCGAGATTCATGAGTTCGGGGTGCCTGCACTCGGTGGGATCCATGAGCTGCTCGATGCGCTTGATTCGATGGGCGATCAGGCCCCCCACCGGTGTATCGGGACCAACGCACCGCTCGAAAAGGCGAGGCTCACGCTTGGTGGGTCAGGGTTGATCGATCGGTTTGGGCATCGTGACGGGACGGATCGCCAGACAATGTTTAGTGCCTATGAGGTCGGTAAATGGAAGCCTGATCCGGGGTTATTTCTGCATGCGGCAGCGGCGATGGGGCACGAGCCGAGCAGCTGCATCGTGGTTGAAGACTCGCCCGCCGGGGTAATTGCGGCGGTTGCCGCGGGGATGCGGGTGATCGGATTGGCGGATTTGACCCCTGTGGATGACCTCGCCAAGGCTGGGGCGACGCAGATTGTTGAATCGCATCATGAACTGGTAGTCGAGTTCAACCTGAGCCAATAAGTCTGCTTGCTGCAAATCATGCCTAACACTCGATTTATACCGAGTTTGTTGTCTGATTGTTGGGCAATAATTTTGCTTTTCGAGGTTCGTGTCTATGATCCTCGACTATGCCCATGCCCCGAATCGCCATCGTCGGCCGACCAAATGTCGGCAAGAGCTCTTTGCTCAATCTCATCGCCCAAGAACGGATCGCGATCGTTGATCCGACGCCGGGGGTAACGCGCGATCGGCTCTCGACCGTCGTTGATCTCACGCACCCGGATTTGAAGGGGCCGATCAAACAGATCGAACTGACCGACACGGGCGGCTACGGCGTGTATGTCGCCGACGGGCAACGCTACAACGAGATCGGCGAAGACCTCGCCACGCTTACTGATGACATCGAAGAGCAGATCGCTCAGGCTGTTTCGAGCGCGGACATTATTTTGTTTGCGGTTGATTGCCAGGCGGGGATTACTTCGCAGGATCAGGCGATCTGCCAGATGTTGCGTGAGCAGAAACTCGGCCGGCGTGATAAGAAGGGTACGAAGAACTCGCAACTCACGCGGGTATATGTCGTCGCGACCAAGTGCGATGATTCGAGCTGGGAGCCTCACGCGTATGAGCTTTCAGCGTTTGGGTTTGGTGTGCCTTTCATCTGTAGCTCGACGAGTAAATACTTCCGTCGTAACCTGCTCGATCGTTTGTACGAGATAACTCCAAACGAGACCTTTGAGCCTGAACCAGAAGTCGATATGAAGATCGCGATTGTCGGCAAGCGAAATGCTGGCAAGTCGACTCTCGTAAACCGTCTTGCGGGCGAGCCTCGAATGATTGTTTCGGAGATCGCGGGCACCACGCGCGACGCGGTGGACGTGAAGCTTGAGTTTGATGGCAAGTCACTGCTTGCGATTGATACCGCGGGTTTACGCCGAAAGAAATCGTTCCAGGACAACATCGAGTGGTACGCCCTCGATCGTGCCGAGCGGGCGATCAAACGAGCCGATGTCGTGGTCTTTATGGTCGATGCGACGACCGAGATTTCGCAGGTCGACGAACAGCTCGGCAAGATGATTGTTGATTCGTTCAAGCCCGTGGTGATTGTCATCAATAAATGGGATGTTGCCAAGGACGCTGCGGACGAAAAGGGCCGAAAGGTGACAACTGCTCGGTATGAAGAATATTTCCGCAAGGAACTCGGCGGGTTGCGCTTTGCGCCGATCTCGTTTATGAGCGCGGAAGACGGGCTCAATGTCAAGCAGACCATCGCGTTGGCGTTCGAGCTTCATGAGCAGAACCACACACGCGTGGGCACCGGGCAGCTCAACCGAGTGATCAAGGGCATCCTTGAGAAGCGTGGGCCGAGTAACCGTTTGGGCACCGAGGCCAAGGTGTACTTTGCATCGCAGGTGAAGATGGCGCCGCCCACGATTGTGCTGGTGGTGAATGATCCTGATCTGTTTACCAATAACTATGAGCGATTCTTGATGAACCGTTTCCGCGAGGTGATGCCGTTTGACGAGGTGCCGATCAAGCTGATCATGCGATCACGCAAGCGCGTCGAACGCCGACTCCGCGGGACTTCGGGCAAGGGCAACCTGCATGTGCCTAGCCAAGAGACCGGCAAGTTTGATACCGAGCTTGAGATCGAGAACATCGATCGCGATGCGTTGCTGGTGGATCTGCCGGATGATGCGTCATTGTACTTCGACGATTAAGTCTTCAATACAAACACAAAAACACCCCAACGTTTGCCGGGGTGTTTTTTTATACTTCAAGTGTCAATGCTTAGGCGTGATCACCTGTTGAAGGATCAACAGCCGAAGCTGATCCATCCATCTCCGCGAGTTTGCCCAAGGCGCTCGGGAGTTCGATGCCGGCTTGCTTGGCGAGCTCGTGGACCTGCGGGAGCGAACCGATCATGCCGCTGAGGAAGTTGGCGGTGGCATTGCCCTTGCCGCCCTCGCCCGAGCCCGAATCCCAAACGGTGATCTTGTCGATCTTGAGGTTCTGGATCGCTTTAACCTGCATCGCGACCAGCTCGGGGAGCTGCTCGATCATCAGCAGTGTCGGCGCCACGCGTGGGTTCTCGGCACATGATTCCATGAGCTGACGGTACCCCTCGGCTTTGGCTTCGAGGACCTGCTGGAGCCCCTTGGCTTCGGCTTCGTATCGTGCCAGGATCGCGTCGGCTTCGCCTCGGGCTTCGCGGCGGTTGCGTTCGGCGACTGCTTCGGCTTCGATCTCGACGCGTTTCTTTTCGATCTCTTGGGGAGCGAGTTGCTCTTTGGCGAGCTTGGCGAGCTCTTCTTCACGCTGGGCGGTGAAGATTTTCTGGCGAGCTTCAGCTGCTGCCACATCGGCGCGTCGGGATGCTTCGGCGCGGATCTCGGCGAGCTGGGCATTGGACTCGGCGACCTTCGCCGAGCTCGTGTTTTCGCCATCGACCGCGGATGCTTCCGCACTCGCGACCTGAACACGCTGCTCTTGCTCGGCGCGTTTCTTCGCAGCGATTGTTTCAGCGTTGCGCTCGGCAGCCGCGATTTCTTGATTTCGCTTGGATTCAACTTCGCCGGTGATTGCCTGGGCTTCGAGCTCGGCGATCTTGATTCGTTGTTGTTGCTCGGCGTTCTTCTGACCCTGCTGGGCGAGTGCTTTTTCCTCGGCGACACGCACATTACGTTCACGCAATGCTTCGGCTTCACCAACGGCACCTTCGCGTTCTTGCTGGGCAACCTCGACCTTGGCGCGGTTGATCGCTTCGGCGGCGGCTCGCTTGCCGATCGCTTCAATATATCCAGACTCATCCGTAATGTCGCGGATGTTCACATTGATCAGTGTCAACCCGATCTTGTTGATTTCCTCAGCCACATTCTCGTTGACAAGGTTCATGAACTTCTCACGATCCTTGTTGATCTCTTCGATAGAGAGCGTCGCGATGACCAGACGGAGCTGCCCGAGGATGATGTCCTGGGCTTGTTCTTGGATTTGGTGCTGGGAGAGGCCAAGCAACCGCTCGGCGGCATTGTTCATCAATACCGGGCTTTTCGAGACACCAACGGTGAAGGTCGAGGGGACATTCACACGGATGTTGTTGAGCGAGAGCGCGCCCTGGAGCGGGATCTCGATCACTAATGGTTCGAGGGACATGTAGGCGTAGTCTTGGATGACCGGCCAGACGAACTTGCCGCCGCCATGGAAACATTGGGCGGATGAAGACGAGCCGGTACCCCAGATGACGAGGATGCGGTTGGATGGGCACCTTCGGTAGCGCGATGCGAGGAAGAAGGTGACGAACAGGGCAACAAACAAGATGACGACGACCACGATGATTATGAACATCCCCGAGTCTGAGGAACCTGATTGGGCGAGAGTTGGTAATATTTGCATTGATTCTCCTTTGTATATCAACAGTGAATAGTAGAAACGGTGGGCGGGTCAGGAATGAATATGACCCGAAATATTGTGAGCGAACTCAATCAAGCGTTCGGCTAGGGCGTCGGCTCGACGACGATGATGTTGCTCGCTGCGTCAGCACGCACGACGCGGACGCGGGTGTGCGTTGCGATTTGTTCTTCGCCTTCTTGGATGGCGAAGTAGTTGTGTTGGGATTGGTTGATGACCAGGATGATCTCGCCTTTGCCCTCGCCCGATGGCGGGACGCTGACATAGACCTCACCGACCAAGCCGACGGCTTGCGAGATCGAGACATTGGTGTTGTTCTGCAGCTTCAAGAATGAACGGAGCATGTAGACCATGAACCATGCCACGCCCACACCGGCGACGACCGCGATGACGGCTGCGCCCGTGAACCCAACGCTCAGGAACCGGTAGGCGGCGAATCCGATCCAGCCATAGCCCATAAAGAAGGCGGAGATGGATTGGATGCTCAGGATGCCGAACTCCATGCCCGGATGATCGGCATTCATTTCGAGATCGATATCGAGGTCAATATCAAAATCAACCGCGCCGTCTCCTCCGAGTTCGCCCAGGACGAGTTGGATCATAAGAAACCCGGTGCCGAGCAGGGCCGGAGCGGTGAACCAGGGGGCGAGATCGCCAAAGAGGATGTCCATCATGTGTTGTCTCCAGTGGGCAGCGTGCGGCTTAGAAAATATCTACGGAGCCCGCCCACAGGATAGTTTAACACTTTCACAGCGATGTGTGTGATGTTGAGACCTGAAAGGGCGATTGCCCGAACACATTCTTATTGGGAAAAGCATGTTGGATCTTTCATAGAACACATTTCATGCTATGAAAGCAGCGCATCGTGCATGTCAATAAGGATCGGAGAGAGTTTTTTAGCCTTGCGCGTAAGGGTGTATGCACTGCGAGGCGGGCGGCTGTCGATGAGTGTGCGCTGGATCATCGACATGCTTTGAATATCGTTCAATGCGAGCGATACGGCGCGGTCGGTTGCGGATCGGAGAGAATCGACGATGCCATTGAACCGTTCTGCGCCTGAATCGACCGCGTGGAGCGTTGGCATGGACCATTTTTTGAGCCCAAGCTCGATCGTGTCTGCTTTTTCAAGCGCATATACAAGCGAGGCGGCGGGCTTGGAAATGAGCGCTCCTCGCGCGGTGAGAATGTACTCAGGTCGCATCGGATGCCCGTGCCCGGCGTTGGGTTTGACGAGCCCGAGTGTGTCTAAAAGCTCAAGAGAAGCCTTGAGCGAATCGCGTGCCCCATCGAGGTTCTTGGTGAGCGTGACGAACTTACACCCCGAGCTATTAGCAAGCTGGGCGAGGATCGGCACGGCCCATCGGCGAGCGAAAACCATATTGAGCGATTGATGCTGGGGCATGAAAATTCCAAAAACTTGAAGAATACGATTGACTTCATTTTATAGTCGCTATACATTTGAGTCAAGAGCGATCCCAAAGAATCGCTGATATTTTCAACATGAAATCCAACCAACGGAGCACACCCATGAACGCCACACTTCCCTATATCAAAGAACTCACCATCGCGATGCGCGTCTCGGACATGAACGCATCGATCAAGTGGTACACCGAAATTCTCGGGTTTGACCTGCTCTATAAGCTTGATGACATAGGCTGGGCCGAGTTGAAATCATCGGTGCCGGGCGTCAATGTCGGACTCAGTCAGGTCGAAGATGTGAAACTCGGCGGCCCAACCCCGACCTTCGGCGTATCAGACATCGCCAGCGCACGCGCAACACTCGAAACCCAAGGCGTCAGGTTCGATGGCGAGACCATGGAAATCCCGGGCATGGTAAAGCTCGCGACCTTCTTTGATCCGGATGAAAACTCGTTGATGTTGTTTGAATCACTCAGCGAAATGGGCTAAGACACTGTAATCACAGGCTCAGGCGGCGAATCCAAAGTGATCGTCGTCGGCCGAGAAGAGATCGTCGTCATCATCGCTGTCTGTTGGGCCATCGTAGAACCCAGGGTCGATCGCGCCCCATTGGTCTTTGGGGAGGTGACGATGATGGACACGAATGACCCGTCCGAGTTGCTCGCCGAAGAGTTTGGCGATGATGCTCAATACACGGACATCTTCTTCATGAAAGGGCATGGATTCATCGCGGAACAACCCGAGTACGGCGAGGCATTCGTCGTCTTGCTGGCACGAGACGACCAAGAGAGCCGAGTCTTCGAGCCAGTGGGCATTGCTGCCCATTGCTTCTTCCATTTCGATGCGCCCGCAGATCGAGACCACCTCGGTGATGTTTTCGAACTGTGGGGCGAGTGTGTCGGCGAGTTGATCGAGCATGACCTCGGCGGCATCGCGCGGGATGTCGTAGTTGACATACGCCCCGAGCGAATAATCGCCTGAGCTCGAGGGCAAGAAGATTGCTGCGTTGGTCGAGCCGATCTTCGAGAGGGTGAACTCGAGCATGGTGCGCAGGAGGGATTCGATTTCGAGCTCTTGACGGAGCAGGGCGTTGAACTCGGTCGCGAGTTTAACATCGCCGAACTGTTCGGAGAGGTCTTGGTAGGCCGACACGAGATCGTTGCACAGATTGCCGACCTGTCCCGAAACATCCTGGCGGGCGGTGTTGAGCTTGTGACAGAGTTTTTTGAGCCGATCGACACGGGCATCGCGTTGGCGGATGCGTTCTGCTCGTTTGACCGAATCGAGCAATCGGCGGGTTGTTTGTGCATTTCGGCTTTGGATCGAGATCAGATCACACGCACCGGCCCGCATGGCGCGGATGGCGTCGTCGGTGTTTTCGATTTGGCCGATGATCACCCCGACGAGTGCGGGGTGGTTTGCCGAGAGCTGATCGAGCAGATCGATGCCATCAGTGCCTTCGAGTGCGCGTTCGATGATGACCAGATCACAGTTTGTAGTCGAGATGTGTTCGATTGCTGAGGGTGCGTCTTCGACGAAGTTGAGCGATTCGACATGCCCGTGGAGCATGCTCGAAAGCCGACGACGGACAGATGCTCGTGATGAGACCGCAACGACGCGGATGCGGATGTCGGCACCCGAGGCTTGACCCGCTGAGCTCTCCGGAGCGACAATGCTGCCCGGCGTGTGCCCTGCAATGTTGTTCGGCTTGGCTTTGTTGTGTCGTTCCATGATACGTGGTGCTCTCTTCTCTTTGGCTTATTCTCTTGTCACGCGGCAGACTTGTGCGTTGTGTTCTTCTCGAGCAGGTCTTTGTTGAGCAAGATGATGACCTCGGCACCGGTCGTTTTACCGGAGTGGTTGCCGAGGAATATCTCCCCTTTATGAAGCTCGATAACCCCGCGTGCACGGGCAAGCCCTAGACCCGATCGGCGACCGGCTTGGAGCTCTGAAAAGAACGGATCAAACGCGTGCTTGATCGATCGACTCGTGAAACCGGACCCATAATCAGTGATCCGTACCTTGAGTCGGCCATTTGATCCCTCGGGTTCAATGCAAACCTGAACGATCATGCTCGGATTCGCCTGAACCGCGTTAATGATGGGCTCGGCGATGGCTTTGGCCATCAGATCGAGGTCCATCGCGATCGGGCCTACAGGCCCTGCGACACTCAGCTGGACACGGGCCTTGTGTCCTTGGTAGATGCACCGATCTCTAGCTATTTCAATGGCTTGGCGCACCATCAACACCGGATCGATGAGTGCCAAAGAGGGGGTTGGCGGGTCGGCAATGATGTGTAAACTGGTGATCAGATCGGAGAGCTGATCGGCAGCGGCAGCAATTGCGCCTGCTGATTCTTGTTCTCTTTTTGTGCCCAATCGCTCGAAAAGCTGCTGGGATCTGCCTCGGATGATCGCCAGCGGGTTGTTCATCTCGTGGGCGGCACCGGCGGCCATCTTGCCGAGCTGGACAAGGGATTCTTTGGTGGTCAGCTCGTGACGCAACGCGGTCATCGCATGGTTGGCACCCGCGAGCTCTTCGCCCACCCGACGCCCCTTTTCAACCATGATCGATTCGACCAGCGCCCGCTGCCAAAGATCACGCACCGCTGCAAACTCTGGGGTACTGACAATGCGCTCTACGCCTGAGCCTGACTTGGGCATGATGATTAAGAAGGAAGGCTGACCCGAGCTGCGGTCTTCGCCGATCGGTTTGGAACCAATGAGCATCGGTGCGCCGATCTCTTTGACCGACATGAACAACTCACGGAGCCAGTCGAGCGACGCGAGCTCCATCGATTGGGCTGCGTTGAGCTCCGCGAGCATCCCTGGCCGGACGGTTTCGTGCTCGCTTTCAGGCATTTGGACGCGTGATGGGGGCTGAACGATCTGCCCTTGGTCGACCATCATGGCGAACCAGTGCTGATCTTCGCTGAGTTGGAAGATGACAGCCCCGCGGCTCGACCCGACGAGTGCGCTCGCCGAGTGCACCATCGCACAGAAAACCTGATGCGAAGAATCGCCGGCTTGGACGTGATTATAGAACTCGCCCATCGATTCGAGCAGTCGGTTCGACGCGTGCCCGTGGGTGACCTTCTTACGCAGATCCATGTTCAACTCGGCGAGTCGGTGGTTGGCAGCGGTGAGTGATTCGACGAGCAGGTCTTGCTCGGCGTGCTCGCCAAGACCGAGGATTTCGCCTCGGACTGAGACGCCTTCGATCACCATCGGTGCGTTGTTCTTGAAGAAGTCCGGGTTGATATTGAGCTGGGCTGCCTCATCATACAAATCCAGAGGCTCGCCATAGTCCCCCGCCCAACCCAGATGCATATCACGCGCCCAAGATTCGGCGATGGTGACAATCGACACCACCGGGCGGTTCGAGCCTTCGGGCAATGAGCCGACAGGCTGGGAATGGAGCCAGATCGCATCGCGGATCGGATCGGGCAGCTTCCAGTGCTCTGCCAATCGCTTGCCCGCGGTGTGATGATCGAACCCGAGCATCGTGCGTTCGACAAGGCACAAGGCGCACTGGCGCGACTTGGACATGCTGAGCACGCGTTCGTAGGCTTTGGGAAGAATCAGATCGAGCGCGAGCTTGCCTAGATCATGGAGTAATCCAGACAGGTACGCCTGGTCGGGGGTGACTCCGAGTTCTGGATGGGCGTGTGCGATGACCTGGGACCCGCACGCGACCGCGAGCGAATGAATCCAGAACCCTGAACGATCGAACAAATCTGATTCGCCATCGCTCGCGCGTGATTCGAGCTGTTGATAGACATGCACGCTCAGCGCCGCGACCTGCACGGTTTCGAGCCCGAGCATAATCACCGCATGGCGAACAGTCGTGATCTTTTCGCCTAAGCCCTTATCAGCGGTTCGGCACATCGCCAGAATCGTCGTGCTCATCGCCGGGTCGGATTCGATCATCCCGATCACTTCGTCAAGATCGATGTCTTCGACGCTTGAGATCGACATGAGCTTGGTCGCGACAGCCGGCAGCGTGGGCAGGCGGTCGATCCCTTCGAGGATCAACGATATCTGCTTTTCGCCGACGGAGGAATCAGGATGTGCGGAATGGTCTTGATTCATAGCAGGATACTTACTTCTTTTACTATGCTGTTCTTACTTGGCGGCGAGTTCGAGCAACGATTCAATCCGGGTAATCATCTCACGTAGATCAAACGGCTTCTTGAGAAAATCGTCGGCTCCTGCGCTCTTGAGCATCTCGACCTCGGTGGATTCGACAACGCCTGAGACACACAAGATGCGTGTGTTGAGCATGGTCTCCGACGAGCGAACGCGTTGGCAGACGATGTTGCCGTTGATGTCCGGGAGCATGTAATCGAGAACGATCAGGTGAGGTTTAAAGCGTTCGGTCTCGATGCCCGCGTCGTACCCGGTCGTTGCCTGGCAGACTTCAAAGCGTCCATCGTTTTCAAGCAGGTCGGTGATCAATGACAAAATCTCAGGCTCGTCATCGACAATCAGGATGCGTTTGCGCGTCGAGCCGATCGCTTCGAGCGGGATCTCGTTGTCGCGCATGAAACGGATAAGTTCATCGCGTGGGATACGCCGGAACCGTGATCCGGGGACCCGGAAGCCGTTGAGTCTCCCAGAATCGAAACATCGGATGATGGTTTGCTGGGAGACCTTGCAGACCTTCGCGGCTTCGCCGGTGGTGAAGACCTTTTTGTCCGACCAATCTTTTTGTTGTGCAACCATAACTTACGACCTTCCGTGATCTGGAAGCCAGCCTCAGAGTTCTTCCTGGGTGCTGGCCCGCATGATCGGATATCGTCGCGCAGCTTACCCAACTTCACAGGGATCGCGCGGGTTGGGACGAACCATTTTATATGACAGCCAATTAGGAACAGATCGTGTTATCTGGACGCGCGACCCATGACGCGATTGGGTCACTTGCGTTTTCGCTCGCGCCATTGGGTGATCGCATCGGGTTCGCGAGCGTAGATCGGGGCGAGTTCGATCGGAGCAATCGGTGGTATTCTCGATGCGGCATCGAAGCAGTTCCGGGCATCGAGCACGATCGGATAAATCTCGATGCCCAGGTGCTCGGCGGCTTGAATAAATGTCGCCGGCAAGAACGAATCGGCGAAAATCGAACAGATTTCCAACGACTCGATCATGGCCGCGTCGATCACCCCCACCGCTTGGATATCGCCATCGCTATGAACCACCGAGCAGTGTGCGAGATTGTTCTTGGACGCCAGCGCGATCAGCGCGGGGCGATGGGCTAGGTCGATCGCCCCAGCAGCGACCTTCGGTGTCGGGACCGCGACCAACGAACACCCGATCGAATGCGCCAACACCTTGGCGGTTGTTGTTGCAATTCGCAGCGCGGTATACCCGCCGGGTCCGATTGAAACAATAACCCGGTCAACATCCGTCGGCTTAAATCCATGCTCGGCGCAGAGCCCTTCGACAAGCACCATAATCGCATCAGAGCTCCGCATCCCCTCTGGGATAGGCATCGACCCGATGAGTTCGCCTTCGGGATCGCTCCATGAAAATAAGGCTGCCGCGTGCGCTTGGGATGATGCGCTCGGGTTAGAGAGTTCGATCGCCAGGGCGATCTGTTGTGGTGTATTGGAGTTCGATTCGCTCATGAATAGTCCGGTGGTTTTCGGCGTTGCTTTGTTTCTGATCGTTGTTTCTTGGCTTCGAGCCGACGACGGACCGAGCCTCGTGTAGGCTTGGTTGCTTTGCGCGCCTTGGGCTCGATCAATGCACGCATAATGATCTCACGGAGCCGATCCATGCAGGCGCGTCGGTTTCTCGATTGGCTTCGTGTATCGTCTGCGCTGAGCACGAGCTCGTCGTTTGAGTTGATCGCGCTACGCCCGAGCCGAACGAGCCGAGCATGGGCCCGATCGTTTAAAGGGATGTCGTGTATATTGACCCGGAGCTGGGCTTTGGTCGAGCGTTTGTTGACATTCTGCCCGCCTGGTCCTGAAGAACGCACAAATGTTATCTGGATCGAATCGGCGGACACAACCACCCCAGGCGCGAGCAAAACCCCTGATTTGGGCGTTGGCTGGCGTGAATCAGCGGGGTTGAATTGGTCGGGTGTGTGTTCCATACTGTGTGCCATAGCAGAGTCGATATACAATTGCAAGTGCTTTGTTCACTCTATCTTGCGCGAAAAAAGACTTCTCAAAAGACATGGTCTCCCCCATTGACTCAAGCCCATTTGTCTGCCATACTCATCGTCACAGAGATCATATTCCATCGCGGTGTCTATCCGAGTCGTTTGAGAGGATATGCACCAGATGAGTGAACCTTTGTGGATCTAAGCCCAGGGGTTGTGAGAACAATACAAGCCATATTCATGCCATGAGGCGTATGAAGGAATAAAACGCTATGAATACGATTACGAAGAAAATTTTGATCGACCGGATCTCAGAAACCACAGGTATGAAGCGCGTGGCTGTTAAACAGGTTGTTCAGGAGTTTCTTGATCAGGTAATCGTCGAACTCGGCGATGGAAATCGGCTTGAGTTCCGCGATTTTGGCGTTTTCGAAGTCAAGCACCGCGCCCCACGAATCGCCCAAAACCCCAAGACCCTCGAACGAGTACCTGTCCCTGCCAAACGGACCGTCAAGTTCAAGGTCGGTCGACGGATGCGCGAAGCAATGGATACCTCCGATGGAGTCTTAGATACCCAGAAGAACACCCCGGTGACATCCACCGCCGCGCAGGCCGAGAGCAAAGTTCGCGTTGAGATGGGCTCAGGCATCGCAGGAACGATCCGAGGCGATTCCGCGATCACCCGCGAGCATGAAGCGGCGACCGCACGCTAAAGCCTCTCACCCCCCTCCCATATAACCCACTGACGAGCAACACACAGGCGTTCGCATGTGTGTTTTTATATCGCGATCCTGTATTTGGTGGTACATGATTCAGGCGATCCCCCTGATCAAGGACGATCTCGTCGGGACAATCGAAACAGGATGAATGGGTTCTATCGAGTAGCCGATCAGCTGGTGTACTCAATAGAGGAATCTACATCATGCAAACCATCCTTTTGATAGACAGCTGCACACTCACCCGCGAATGCCTATCGACAATCCTTCGCGCCAAAGGCTACCGTGTTCAGAGCACTTCATTGATCGCACAGGCAAAGACTATGATCGCCAAGCGTGCTCCAGATATCATCATCACCGAGGTTTGTCTGTCGGATGATAATATTTTTAACCTGATGCGTTCGCTCAATGCTGAACCCAACACATCCAAGATCAAGGTGTGCTTACTCACCCAAATTGCTGCCAAAAAAGCGATCACCGAAGCGATCGTACTCGGCGCGTGCACCGTGATGCTCAAGTCCAAGTTCACGGTCGCAGGATTTATCGAACAAGTTGGAGCAGCAGCGGCGACAGAAATCGCAACCCAAGGATCGAACACAATCGAGGACGATGCTGCACCCGAATCGAACATCCGGTATCCATTGCCTATGCCCGTCCAGGACCCCGCGATCGCGCTCAAAGAGATCAAGCCCATCATCGCACGGACTCGGCTCAAAGAACGGCTCGAAGAAATGGACGAGCTATGCACGCTCAACGAACCGATTATCAAAATTCTCGAAGCCCTTGATTGCCCTGATGTCAAGATAGATAATGTCGCTGATCTACTCAAGATGGATCAAACCATCGCGATGAAAATCATGAGGGTCGCCAACTCGATCGAATACTCGCGAGGCGAGCAGACCACCACGCTCAAAGACGCGGTGATCCGGATCGGGCTCGAAGAGCTCCGCAATATTGTCACCGGGATCGGGGTCGTGGGCAAGTTCGTCGATGGCAAATCAAACGACACAGCAGAACATCGGCTCTTCTGGGAACACTCGCTCGCCGTCGCGGTCTGCGGGCAAAAAATCGCAGCATGCTGCGGTGATGTGAGCCAAGAACTCGCGTTCACGGCTGCGATTCTCCACGATATCGGGCGCGTGATCTTCCAACAAGTACTCCCCGAAGAATACACACAGGTGCTCGATACCTCGCACAAGCTGGGCGTACCCCTCGAACTCGTCGAGAAACGCATGCTCCTGGCAGATCACACCACGATCGCCCAGACCATGTTCCATTCATGGAATCTGCCCAAAGACCTCGTCGATGCGATCGCCAACCATCACGCCCTGCCCTCAAAGCTTTCGACCGTGTGCCCAAAGAACACCAAACTCGCTGCGATCATTGAACTGAGCAACCGGATTGTGCACGCGATGGGGATCGGATGCTCGGGCAACCGGACGGTTTCATCGACCGAAGACCTCTTCAAAATTATCGATGCTGAGCAACTCACGATCGAGTTCATCGTTGATGGGCTTGAAGAACAGATCAGCTCGATGCGTTCGCGGATATATCCATTGAGTCTCCAAGAGAATCCTGCCCCCACGCAAACCAACTCGCATGGCCCGGCCTTCGATCGTGCATTCCATCCACTCTATATCACGATGGATACCGAATCCGATGCCATCGGGCACTGGGTGATGAGCCACGCCGACGCGCAAGACAAAGGCGAACTCCCGACCATCGCGATCATCCACGCTCGCCTGCCCAGGGACAAACAAGAACTCGCTGATAAGTTCGAAGCTGCGCTCGAACAATACACCTTCGATTCGGGCTCTCAACCGATCCCACTGTTGATCATCTCGCCCAGCGGCAAGACCGCGCTGCCCGACGAGTTGCTCATGCGCCATCCATCAACAATCCTGATGACCCCGATCTCGGCAATTCACTTCGAACAATCAGTTAACGACTTGCTTAACGGCTTGGTCCGCGCAGAGCAAACTCGCCGAGCTGCATAAAACTGGTTCTATAAATAAAAAGCACAGGCGTCATGCCTGTGCTTTTTTAACAACTATATTCGGACCATTATCGCCCGCGTCGTTTGGCCTTGCCGCCCATCATCTTGCCGGGCATCTTGGTGGGCACGATCCCGCCGGGGAACTTGGCCGCCATTTCTCTATCAGAAATCTTCTCGACCACCGGAACCTGCGCGGCTTCAAACCGGTTGGCCTTGGCTTTGGCCGGCACGCCCTTGACCTCGTAGCTCGGACGCCCGCCCGTGGGCTCGTCTTTCCAATCGCCCGGACGCTCGCGAGCTTCGAACTCTGGATAATCGCGAGCTGGGATCTGGGAGTTGACCAAGATCTCGATTTCGGTGAGCAGCGAACCTTGTTCAGGGGTCACCAGTGACCACGCGTGCCCGTCGTTGCCCGCGCGGGCGGTTCGCCCGATACGGTGGACATACAGATCCGGATCGTCTGGGAGATCGTAGTTGACGACATGGGTGATGCCCTCGACATCGATCCCGCGTGAGGCGAGATCCGAAGCGACCAAGACGGCCAGATCGCCGGAGCGGAACTTGGTCATCACCTGGTTGCGTTTTGCCTGCGAGAGATCGCCGTGGATCGCGTGGGCGCTCACGCCCTTGCGATCGAGATAGCGGACCACTGAATCAACGGTCCGCTTCATCCGACAGAACACGATCGTCAACGCGGGCTCTTCGTGGGTGAGCAAATGAGCGAGCATCCGCTTCTTGTCCCAAGGCTCAACCGTCACATACGCCTGCTTGACGAGATCAACGGTCAACGCGCCAGCCGACACTTCGAGCTTCTCTGGGTTCTGCATGAACTTACGAGAGAGCTTCTCGATCTCGTCGGTGAAGGTCGCCGACACAAAGATTGTCTGGCGATCCTTGGGACACTTACCCAAGATCTTGCGGATGTCGTCGCGGAACCCGATGTCGAGCATCCGGTCAACCTCATCAAGCACCGCGAACTCAACCTCGGAGAGATCCAGGTATCGGCGTTCGATCATGTCGAGCACACGCCCAGGTGTACCCACGATGATCTCTGGACCATTGCGGAGCTGCTCGGCTTGGATATTGATCGATTGCCCGCCATAGATCGCACAGACTTTAAGCCCGGTGTGCACCGCGAGCTCTTCGATATCTTGCTTGATCTGGATCGCGAGCTCACGCGTCGGCGCGAGGATGATCGAGATCATCGAATCGCCCGGCTCGATCATTTCGATCAAGGGCAACGCGAAGGCTGCGGTCTTGCCGGTGCCGGTCTTGGCTTGCCCGAGGATATCGCCGCCTTCGAGCGCCATGGGGATCAGTTCAGCCTGGATTTTGGTCGGGTGCTTGAAACCCATCGCGTCCATCGCTTTGAGGATGGATTTTTTGAGCCCAAGATCGGCGAAGGTCTTGTCGGTTTCGAATGTTTCGTCTGACCATCCGCCTTTGGGCTCTTTGATGACCCGTTTGCGCTCTGGCTCGATATCCGCACCCTTATCGCGTGGCCCGCGTCCGCCGCCGGATCGGCCTCGACCGCCGCCGCCGCCACCGGAGCGTCCTCGGCCGCCCCCGCTTCGTGATCCGTCTCGTGATCCGTCTCGTGAACTCCGGCTTCTTGAGCCGCCGTCTCTGGTTGAACTGCCGTTTTCGTCGCCCATATTGTTGTGCCGATCTACCCCGTATCGGGGCGTGCGCCGAACCGGGCGGGATCATACATCGATCGCCCTCGGCTCCGCTTCCTGCACAGAACCAACGCCTGTGCTGCGAGGATCATAGGCGGCGTGTTTTAGGACTCAAACCGCCCTCGGTGGGCCCCATTAAGCCGGAGGATCATCTATTCGCACTCAAATGCGGTACAAATAACAAATGCCGACAATCATTCGTCCGAAACTTGCCATTCACCTTGCACCCTTCACGATTCACCCTATATTGAGCCAATGACACAAACTTATTGTATATTTAATATGAGCGGCAAGCCCGTATTCGCAGTCCCCTCGCACTCGCGATCTGCCCGTCTCGCGGGGATCGCACGCTATCAGCCTGTCTCACTCAAACGCTCAATCTACCGATCAGTCATGCAAGCCGCGATTTTCATCGGCGTCGACCGGTTTCTCTGCTCTCGCGTCGAGAATCCGGTGATCAATCACCAAGACTTTGATTTTTCGTCATGGCTTCAAAGGGTTGAAGAGAAACTCAACATCTCAGGTTTGGTCGCTTCGGTGTTCTGGCCACCTCAGGTTGAGCGAGGGCGGATCTATGTCCATCTCTTTGATTCGAAAAACACACCCGTGGGCTTTGCCAAAATATCCTTCGCCGACTCTGACGACGCCTCGCTCGCCAATGAAGCACAAAGACTCAAAGAGTTCGCCGATTCTGGGCTGAGCTCCTTCAGAGTTCCTCGGGTCATCGATTTCCAGCCAGGTTCACCGGATCAGCACGCGGTGCTGCTCGTCGAGCCGATCCCCGTGAACGCCAAGCCGCTCAAGGCTCAGTTCTCCTCATTCCCCACACAGTGCATCGACGAGATCCACGGGCAACACGCCGACCTCGGGGATCCCGAGCTTGAATCACTCCCATGGTGGAATCACTATCTCCAACTCCGAGACACGCTCAACCCAAAGTTTGTCGATGAACTTGGCAAAACACATACCGAACAATCGCCCTGCTATCGAATCCACGGCGACTTCGGGATCCCCAATATAGTCAAAGAACCCGCCGGCGAGCTCTGGGTGTTCGATTGGGAAGAATGCTGCGATATGGGACCAATCCTCACCGATGAACTCAGCTTCTTTTGGTCGACTCATCGCCCAAAATCGCCGTCGGACCGCCAAATATTCCTCGCTCGCTTCAAGGAACATTTTCTCAGCAATGACGATCCACGGCATAGGATAAATGTGATGCTCGCCGTCGCTTTTTACTCAACCGTTAACCCTCAGCGCGCCGATCTGATTATATCGAACTGGGATCAGTTCTAAAGGACACACACCATGACCACCACCTATCGCGAGCAGTTCAGCAAGGCGGAAAAAGCCGAAGAGTATGACGCCGACCAGTACGGCTCGACTTCGTACTCGACGCTCCTCTGGAATATCGAACAGACACAGCTCGCACACATAGTCCAAGGCATGCGCACAACACACGATTCGATCGAGTACCTCGACTTTGCTGCGGGCACCGGGCGAGTTATTGTGTTTATGGAAGACAAAGTCAATGTCGCCACCGGCATCGAAATCTCGCAAGCAATGGTCGATAGAGCACAAGAAAAACTCAACTCGGGCACCATGATCTGCAAGGACATCACGCCCCCAGATGCAGAGGTTGAGGGATCATACGACCTGATCACC
The DNA here is from genome assembly GCA_913062615.1 of uncultured bacterium. Lineage (GTDB taxonomy): Bacteria > Planctomycetota > Phycisphaerae > Phycisphaerales > UBA1924 > UBA1924. The sequence continues at coordinate 20,035 of CAJXXI010000018.1, forward strand.
ACCTTCCGCTTTGTGCTCAATGCCGAAACAAATCTCCGCCAGGCTGGCATCACCGCGCTCGCCAAACGACTCAAGGACGACACCAGCCTGCTCGTGTTCAACAACCACGGCAACTTCTACAGCCACAAACTCATCCTCTGGCCGATCCACAAGCTCAAATCAATGGGCAAGGGATACCAGACCGAAGGCAACTACATGACCAACAAACAGGCCCACCAGGTTGCAGACCAAGCTGGGCTTGAAATCATCAGCACGATCGGTAGCGGGTTCTTCGGCGGCACCATCGCCAGACTCTTGCCGTTCAAGATGGTCTCATCGCTCGAACTCTCGCTCTCAAAGATCAAACTGCTCAGACCATTCTGCGTCAACCAGCTCTACATCGCCAAACGCAAATAAGCAATGGATCAGTCCTCTAACTGCCCCCCATCTCATAGAGCATCATGCGCTTTATCAGCACAAACTAACCCCCATCGCTGCGAAAAACCAACGCGGCGTTTTTTATGGACTTGGGCGAGAGAGAAGGCAGGCGAGATGCCAAGACGCCCGCAGGCGCACTACCATTGCCTATTCATGCCATGAGCAATCTGAAGAATCGGGGAATCGGAGGAGTCACATGCCGACCACAAAGATCACATTCACCGGCTCGCTCGGGGCCCAACTCGCAGCCAACCTCGATGAACCCGAAGGAAGCGTTCGGGCGTACGCCATGTTCGCCCATTGCTTCACCTGCTCGAAGGATGTCATCGCCGCCAGCCGAATCTCGCGTGCCCTCGCCAAGCTCGGGATCGGGGTGCTCAGGTTCGATTTCACCGGGCTCGGCAACAGCGAGGGCGACTTCGCAGACACCACCTTCTCGTCGAACATTGGCGATTTAGTCGTCGCAGCGGATTGGCTCCGCACCAACCGAGCCGCCCCGTGCATCCTCATCGGCCATTCGCTCGGCGGCGCCGCGGTAATGATGGCGGCTTCACAAATCCCCGAATGCAAAGCCGTCGCGACGATCGGCGCGCCAGCAGACCCAAAGCATGTGATTCATCTGTTCGATTCGTCAGCCGATGAGATCAAGCAGCACGGACGCGCTGATGTCTCGATCGGGGGCCGACCATTCACCGTCGGGCAACAACTCATCGATGACCTGCGCGACCAAAGCCCCCAAGAGCGGATCGGATCGCTCAAGCGGGCGCTGTTGGTTTTTCACTCGCCGGTGGATACGGTGGTTGGTGTTGAGAACGCCGCCCAGATCTTTGCATGGGCGAAGCATCCCAAGAGCTTTGTATCTGTTGATGGCTCGGATCACATGCTGACCAAGCCCAAGGACGCGGACTTCGTCGCCACCATGCTCTCGGCGTGGGCCGAGCGGTACGCGCCGGCGGGTGGCAGCTGAACTGAAACTATTATGGAGATGCTTCGGACCCACAGTTCTCAACAACCTGCTCCCAATAGATCTCGCAGTGCACATCACCCCAGCCCGCCCGTTGCTTGTAATCCGGCGCAAAATCGCTGAGATTGTCGATTTCAGGCAAAACACTGAAGTCAGGCCCAACAAGCCCTGTGATGTACTCCGAGTCTGTTGACCAGAAATACCCGCCACTTGTCATTGCACTGTCCAACTGCAGCACCTCATTGATTGATCCGGGGAGTGCCCCGGTCTGCGCAGTGTGTTCTTCGAGAACATGAAAGAACACCATGTAAGCATGCCCGCGTGATTCTGCCGCGAGAACCTGAGTAACAACTCGCTTGAAAGAAAACCCTGTGTACACAAGAAGAGCGACAACAACAATCGCTACGGCGCTCCCGATTCGTTTCCAGGCCTTAGTCACCCTATTTCTCCTGCCCCATCTCATAGAGCATCATGTGCTTCATCAACGCGCCGGCCGCCGAGGTGCCTGCACACAGCCAGCCCGCGTACCCATCACGCCATGAGCCCTTGAGCACCAGCTGCTTCAAGAACGCGCCCGGAGGCGAGGTCAAAATCTTCCACGCGCTGCCCTTCTTGCCCTGCTTGTGGAGCGCTTGGGCGAAGATGAACGAATAGTGCCTCTGGCTTTCGAGGTGCTTGGCGAAGGTATCGAATGAGTTGTGGATCAGGGTCCCGGGGATCAGCTCGGGCTTGACGGGCGCGTCGACCTCAAGATAGTCATGCGTCTTGCCAGCGAATCTTGCTTTGTTCTGCTTCGCCAGCTCTGTGCGCACAAAGCGGAGCCTGTGCTCGGGCTGCCAGCAGTGTTCGAGGATCTTGCCTTGGTATTCGACCTTGCGGTTCACCTTGCCCGCATCGACGCCTCGGCTGATCGCATCGCGGATGCCGCTGGCGAGCTCTGGGGTCAGCGGCTCATCAGAATCGAGCCAGAGGGTGTATTCGTGCGTGCACGCGTCGAGGGCGAGCTGCTTAGTTCGGACATACCCGCGCCAGGTGGTCTCGATGAGCACGACTTCGCACCGATCGTCGCCGGACCACTGCTGGCAGGCCAGCACCAGATCCATGGTGTCATCGGTTGAACCAGAATCCACGACGACGAGCTGGGTTGCGACGCCTTTGATCGAATCGAGCACACGCTCGATTGTGCGATGATTGTTTTTGCACGGGATCATCACCGATAGACGGTGCGTATCGGAATCTGGTTGATTGAGTGGCGCGGGCATGTGAAAAAGGATAGGATGCGTAGGGAGCAAAGATGGCAAAGCCGAGTGTTCATCACATCCGAGTGATCCGGTACGCCCGCGATGGCGGGTATGCTGCCATTGAGTG
>CAJXXI010000019.1 GCA_913062615.1 uncultured bacterium
CTTGTGCGCACACATGAAGTCCTCGCCCGCGGCCTGCACATCGCTGACCACCGAGTAGTTTTCAGGCACATCCCCAAGCGAACTCGCGAGCAACTCATCGAACACCCATCCATTGAGACAGGGCAAGTTCACCGATACTTCAATTGACTCCCCATCATCCGATTGCTTCCCAGGCAGGCACAACCCGACTGTTGATGCAGGAATTTCACCGAGCAACGCGAGTGCTTCTTTGATCGCCTCGCTCAATACTTTGCGTGTTGGGTTCGTATACCCGTTGCTTCGCGCGGTGCTGCACGCCCCGCCTTCGAGCAGACAGACCTTGACACTTGAGCCTCCGATATCGATCCCCAGCGAGCCCATTTCAGTGCCCGACCCGATCAATAAACCGCGTCAATGTTTCGCGTTTGAGTGTGCGTTCCCGCACCATCTCTTGGTGGTCGTCCTGCCCAGGGTTGGAAGACTCGAAAATCGACGAGTAGGCAAAGAGCACGAATCGGCGAGGATGCCCGAGGTTGACCTGCGAGAGGGTTTGGCCGCCGGAGTTGTGTTTATAGGTTCCGATCCCTGCGATCACGCGTTTGCGATCGACGACTTTGTACCATGCTTCGAGATCATCCTCAAACTGCGTGTCCTTATCAGTATAAATCATTGGCATGATCTCGTCGACCATCCCCTCGTTCACCCAGCGAACCGCGTCTTGCAAATATTGATCCTTTGCCAGATCTGGTCGACGCCAGACCGCGGTGGAATAGCGAACATCTGGATGCCCACTCAATGATTCCGTCCCGATGCGCTCAACTAGATTTGTTATCCGTCCACGAATCCATGCCCGATACTTTGTCCGGTTGATCTGCCCAGCCGTCGCCCGATCTCCCACCATCCGAGCATACAACGACAAGCTCTTGGCATCGCCCGGGTACAGTTTCTCTTTACCGAGTTCGTCGGTCAGGAATCGGATGTAGTCGAGGTGCACGCCGTCGATGTCGTATCGAGAAACAATATCGCGTACGACGCGCACGATATAATCTTGCACCTCGTCGAGCACCGGGTTCACAACGACATACCCGCTGCCCAAAGGCTGGGCTTGCCCGGTCTCGTCGCTCAACCGCCACTCGGGATGCGTATACAAAGCGTGCGATTGATCTATAGGCAGCGTCTTGCCTCGCCACATCGGCATCACATTGAGCCACGCATGCACACGAACGCCTTGCAGATGCGCCTCTTCGATCACCACCAACAACGGATCGAACCCCGGATCGAGTACCCGGTTCTGGTTTTTTATCGCAACTCCAATCTCTTCACCTCGCGGCGAGGTGAGTTCCTCGCCCCAAGGCTCAAAGCTCGATCGGTAATACGCATCGCCCTGCCCACGCACCTGCCAGTACAAATCCGTCACACCCATCGCCGACGCATCCGCAACAACTGTCCGGATCTCATCAGCCGATTGATAATCCCAGCGTGTCACCCAAAGCCCGAAGACATCGGCGCGGAGCGTTGAATCCTCAATGCGTGTTGCCCGTGGGCTATTGCGTTCGATCGCGCACCCAGAGCCGGCGATGACCGAGACCACCACAACCATGCGCACAAACAGGTACATACTCTGGGATAACTGCATACTCAACCTCCAATAGGAACCTGAGTATACATCGGCCTGTTCGCCTGTTCTTGCTGCAAAGTTGCTGATCGAATATCAGCCCCAATCAGGCTTATTTTCCGTAAAGGAACACTAACGCTCGCTCAAACCGGTTGGCCCATGCGATTTCGTTGTGATTGGCATCTGGTTCGATGACCAACAGCCTTTGGTCTTCGCCCAATCCCGACGCTGCCAGCCCCAGATCGAGTGCCTGTGCCCATTGCTGATATTGAGCATTGCGTTCATCATCGGCCGGGTCATTACCGACCTCGTTGCCGCCCATCCCGATAAACACCTTGTCGGGCCAGTTCTTGACCGTGGACAGGTAGCTCATCACGCTCTCCCCGTGATCACCCATCATTGGCAAGCTCTCAACAATCGCATTGGCGAACCGGTCGGCGTGAGCGGTCGCGCCATAGAGGGCCATCGAGCCGCCGAGGGACGCGCCGCCGATGGAGGTTGATGCACGATCAGGCTTGACCCGGAACGCCCGCTCGACTCTGGACATCACCTCACGGATCACCCAATCCATCGCCGCTTGCCCGTCGCCCTCGACGCCTTTGTACGATCCGAATGGGAGGAACTCGCTGATCCGATGCGCCCCCGAATGCGGGATACCCACAATAATCACAGGCTCGATCGCGCCCGAATCGACCAGTTTGGTCGCGGTTTCGTCGGCGTGCCATTCGCCGGGCAAACCCGGGAGATGCTCGAACAGATTCTGACCATCAAACATGTACAGCACCGGATACTGTTTATCTGTGTTCGCAGGATCGTTGTAGCCTGGAGGCGTCCAGATCTGGAGATCGCGGGTCACCGCTTGGGCACCACCAGCGCCGCCTTGGACAGCGAGCCGTGTCACATCGCCGGTCACTTCAAGCGTGTGATAGAAACCAGAGTTGCGGACCTGCTCGGCGAGCGAAACCGGCTCGCGAAAATCGACAACCGTCAGCTCGATCACAGGGCGTTCGCCCTCTTTGAGATTCGATATATCCACCATGGGCAAGGATCTATTGGCAATCGCGTTGCCCTCAGCATTGATCTCTTCTCGATCCCATCCGCCGAGCGTGAACTTGAACTGCACACTCACGCCATGAAGATCCTTGTCGATCACGAGCTGCCAACGCAGGTCCGAACGCCCCGACAACACCGAATCTGGATCGGCAGGATCCCACCCGTTGATACTGCCCGCGAAGTACACCGGGTTGTCTTTGTTGGCTTTGCCCGATGAGTCAGTCACGACAAGCACAAAGCCCTGAGGGAGTGATTCTGGGCGGACCATCTCAGGCTCACCTAAAGCAACCGCTGAGAAGAGAGCGAGCGAGACAACATAGACGACGAGGGTTGACCATTGCTTGATTGCGAGCACGGTTCATCTCCAATAAGTTGGTGGGGACAGGAAAGAGAACTCGATTCTATCGGATGAGCGAGCGATTCGCTTGAAAAAGGCGTCCGTGCTGTTGAACACGGACGCCCGGATTATATCAAACTCCGCAGGCATTATGCCTATAGGAGCAATGTCAAGATTATGGACATCCAGCAGCGAACGCGCCGAGGAATGCCGAGACATCAAAGAAGTTCCAGATGCCATCGTTGGTGAAGTCCGCGATCGGATCCTGAGCACCGAATGCCTGAAGGAACGCCGAGACATCAAAGAAGTTCAGCACGCCATCGCCTGTGAGATCGGCAAGGCATGGAGGATCGATGACTGGGTTCGACAAGTTGAGGAACTGCTCGCCGGCGATCGTGTTGAAGTCAAGGTCATTGGTGCCATCGCCATCAGCATCGCGAGGGCCGATGTTGTCGGTCCCGGGGATTCCGCCAAGGATTTGGTTCGAGATGAAATCGAATCCTCCATTGACGATCCAGCCGGCAACGAGGATGTCTTGCTCGCCGTCCCAACCGAGTTCATCGAGATCAATGCAGATTTCCATGCCCGTGTTGACCGCCGCAGCACCCGCAGCACTTGAATCAGTGACGCCATCAACATTGGAGTTATCAAGATCGATATTAATGAGGTTCCCGATTGGGCTCATTGGATCAAGCTGGGAAAGGCGCGGGCCATAGTTGGCAAACAGGCTGCCCAGTGAACCGTCCTGGATATCGATGCGTGGGCCATCGAATGGAAGCAAAGGCATAGTGGTGACATCGCCACCATCATATGAACCATAATCGACGATCACGCCAAAGAATGGATCGATGAGTGCACCGTTTGTGCGGAGCGTTGCCGCATCGGTAAAGCGGAGCAAGCCGCCGGTACCGCCATCAACACCATTGTTGATGTTGAGCCAGTAATCTGGCTCAAAGCCGGAATCGAAGGTGATGTTGCTCATGCTGTTGAGCCCGTTGAAGCTGATATCGACATTGGAATCGAGCATTACATTCTGCCCACCGGGCTGGGAATCAAAGAACAACATCATCTTGTTGTAGTTTGATTCCATGTTGCCCGCGATGAACAGGTAGAGCTTGTTGTTGGGTATATCGATGTACACGCGTGCGTTGTCGAGCTCTGAGCCGTAAGCCCATTCTATGTCTGGTGTGACGGGGGTGGACTGTGACTGATCGCCGATCACGCCTTCGGCGTTCGAGTTGTCAACACCCATCGAAACGCCCCCGGCCAATGCACCAGCGTTTGCTGCGCCATAGCCTGCGAGTGAACCCATATCGTCGATCGTACCCGAGAGCCCACCGAACCATGCGCGAGGCACATTTGGTGTGGTGCCGTCGTCGTCGTCATCGTTCCATGCGTCCATCGAGAGAAGATAGTCAGCATCGAAGCCGCTATCGAACTCCAGACCAGACTGGCCGTCGACGATGAATGCGCCGTCGCCTGAACCCGAACCCAAGGTGCTCGAACCGCCCGCAGCGGCGTCGATGTAGAGGTCAATGGCGTTGCCATTGCCTTCGAGGTTGCCCGCGACGAAGATGTACAGGTTGGTTGCGTCCTTGGCCATGTAGATGCCATCGATTTCTGAACCGCCACCGTTTGGACCCGAGCCGTCAACTGTGCCATCGGTTTCGTTGCCGAATCCGGTGTAGTTGCCCTGGAGAAATACATTGGTGTATGCGCTGCCACCGACGCCGCCGTCGATCACACCATCAACCGTCACGGTACCCGAAGCAATCGCTGACAGATCGATATCGATATGCTGCGTGGTGCCATCGAGCGGTGCAGCGTTGAAGTCTTGAGCGCCGCCAAGGTTGCCGGTGTCTATTGGGAGAAAACCAACAATCTGGTTGGCCTTGAATGTCCGGTCGCCCGAGTTGACCCAACCGGCGATGCGGATGGATTCATTGCCTGAAAGCCCGAGCGATGCGAGTGGGATACAGAGTTCGATTCCTGTATCGACCACTTCTGGGTTGCCGAAGTCGCCGCCGGTAAACAGACCAGCCGAGTTATCACCGAATGCGGTAGGATTATCGTTGACCCAGATCAGATCAGAATAAAACCCGCTCTCGGTGCCCGGATCATACATGCCGTCGATTGTTGGTTGTGCCATCGCCAATCCAGCGATCGAAGCGATCATGCTTGTGGCAACTGCTGTCCGAATCTTCATAACTATCTCCCTTTAGAGTTCGCTCTTCGGAACGCATCAAAATGGTTCCGGTCATTGGTGTTTGTCTCTCGATTGTGCACTCTTTTCTATCGTGCATCTCTCTACAACAATACACAGAATAGCGAAACCGTTTTCGGAGTGCGAGTGTCTTTTGTCTAGAATTCGACATATCGGTCCAATTTGTCGAAACATGTCCGTTTTTCGGACTATATCCACTACTCGGTATCACCAATTTTCTCGACCATAACCCGAACCTGAACGCCAAGGCTCCCGCCCAAAATCCCAATCTTTCGTGATCTTTCGCTCTGCTCGTACCAGCCATCACCGGGTCTACTCCAAACCGGAGCGATCGCCCCTGCTCCGTTGGGGATCAAGAACTCAACTCGACGACTGTTGAGTTGCCGACGAATAACCAACGAACCATCCTCGCGCCCAACAAACTCGATATCACCAAACCGGAGCAACTCGCCAATGGCAGGCTCATTGCGCAAACGGAGCAGTTCATTGACCGCCCGATTAAATCGAACACCCTCGCCGTCCTCGTTTCCTTCGATGCTGTCCCAAGGGATCGGACGGCGGTTATCTGGATCGTCCGCGCCGGCCATCGCGTACTCGTCGCCGTTATACATCATCATCGAGCCCGGCGCAGCGATCATCGTCGCGATCGCTGCGAGCGCACGATCGCGGTCATTGGGCAGCACAGTCACCGCGTCATACTGCGTGCCTTGCGCCCATCGCGATGCCCCTTGGTCGTAGCCACGCGCAAAGTCGTTGTGCATCATCGATGCCAATCGCTCAGTATCGTGTGAAGTCATCAGATTGAACTGCACGAGATCATGCTCAGGGTCATGATCAAACACCGCGTTCAATCGCTCGGCGCAGACCGCTGCATCGCCTTTGGTGTCGCCGATGCTTAGCCAATCCGCCACGGCATATGCAAACGGGTAGTTCATCTGCCCGTCGAAACCATCGCTATGGAGTACTTTGTCGGCGTCACTCCATATCTCGGCGATCACCACCGCGTCTGGATTCAACAAGCGGACATGTGCTCGCCAATCCTTCCAGAATGCTTGCCCGATCTCGCCGGCGACATCCAATCGCCATCCGTCGATGCCATCGGATGGATCACCATCGCCATTGGGGTCCATCCATCGGCGTGTGACGGCCATGATGTGCGCCTTGGGACCGGGTGCAAGATCACCTACTTCAGTCTGCGTAAACACCGGCAGGTTTCCATTGACGCTCCCCCACGACTTCCAGGCGAGAAGCTGCCCTTCATCATCGAACTCGACATCAAACCAATCGACAAACGCCGACGCGTCGCCATGCTCGACGATATCAGAGAATGCGAAATGATCGGTGCCGACATGATTCCATACACCATCGAGCACGACACGCAATCCAAGCGATTTGGCTTTGGGGAGGAACTCATCAACAAACCACCGATCGCTAATTGTCCATGCCCAGGTTGATTCGACTGCGGTATCTTCATCCATGCCCAGCCGGGTGTGCCCTGGACCGGGGTCGTTGTACACTCCCGGATGCCCGAGGGTTGGATCGATATGGCGATGATCGTCCGCATCATACTTATGCAACGATCTCGATTGAAAGATCGGGCACAGATACACCCCGGTGTATCCTTGATCGCGGAGTGATTCGAGTTGGTTGTAGACCCCGATGAGATCGCCGCCGTACCGCCGAGCGAAAGCGACGGTGGTGATCGAGCCTCCAGATCGGTTGTTGCGATAGGGATAATGACGCGGGTCGACCCGATTCCGGTTCCACGCCCGCTCCACTTCCTCAATTCCGACCTCTTCAAACGCCGAATTCCATGCTATTGGGGTTAAATCCCATCCATTTGGGGTGTTGTTCGGGTTGCCGTCGCAAAATCTTTCAGGGAACACCTGGTACCACACAAGCCCTTTCGCCCAATCTGGGGTCGAGTGATTCTGGTCAATCTCATCAACAATCGTGTGGGAGATCGTCTGCTCGCCGTGATCTGGACATTGGACAAGCACTCGGATCGAGTGTGGCGATCCTGAAGCAATACTAGCGATCGATTCGAGCTTGATCCGTGATTGACAAACAGCGCTTCCAGCTTGTTTTAGAGTATTTTTTGTCGCTCTAGCGATGATTCTTGCGTGCTCATCTTCTCCCTGCTCGATAAATACCTGTGCCTGTTCGCACGCCCCAATGACCTCGATATCCACAATCATGGGCGATTCGACAACCACATCAGATCGCACGATGATCTTGCCTAAGTTCACACAGCCGGGCAATCCCGTCCAAATCAAAAAAATCACGAATCCGCATTGAAATGTTTTTAATCCACGAAAGTAGATTCGGTTGACACGCATACCCAACTCCATTAGACTCTGTATATCTGTACGACGGGGGCGATCCATCTGGACACCGCTGGCAAAATGCCAGAGACGAGGAACACTGATGAAACGGTATCACAATCGCAGGCACTTGGCAGCCTTCACGCTCATCGAACTTCTCGTGGTGATCGCCATCATCGCATTGCTCATCGGCATCTTGCTTCCTGCGCTCAGTTCAGCTCGTACAACTGCAATGAAACTCAAATGCCTTACCCACACCCGCTCTATGGGTGCAGCACTTTCAATGTACGCGGATGATAATCGGGATTGGTACCCGGTCGTTCCCAACTCGCAATCAACCTCACAATATCTCGATGGGCAATGGTCTGCCGGCGGTGTTGCAGGGTTGTTTTCACTCTTTCAAATCGGCGATGGCGAGGGCACATACGACGAAGCTGGCGGCGCTGCGACGAATCTCGATGGTGACTTTGGGTACTTTGGCGGGTTTACAAGCGGAGCCGCCACCTATGTTGATGGCAGTTCTGTGCCCCTTATGCGAGGGTACCTCTCTGGGCTCGAAATACTCACTTGTCCCACCGACCAACTCGATTATTACTGGAGATTCTACCAAACAAGCGACACCCATGTGATCGCTGATGCGGCCAATATTAAACAACCAGAACCACCAGTTACCGAACGCGATGTGATCCACTACAACATCAGCTACCTCTATATGGCCGGGCTCAAAATATCCGATGCATCAATCCTGCTTCCTACGCCGTTGTGGGGCGATGAAACCAACTCGGCGGATGTAAAGTTCGGCGCATGGTATGGATGGAACTGGTTCGACAATGAACCGGGCGGTTTTACGGAGCAGAATCCAATCGAAGACTTTGCATTCAATCCAAAGACCGGGTATGCCCGCGACGACAACCATGGTGACGAAGGCGGCAACTTTGTTCGCACCGATGGGAGTGCATCGTTCATCACAGAAAACCCACAAAAAGCTTTCTTTATGAAGCATGATCAGATCCGTGATGGCGATTCGATGGACCCTCGGAGCGTCAATATTGTCATCCGAAACCGCAGCAACAGGATTCAACCGATCGACTGATCACCATTTCCCCATGCATTCCATGCACCCTGCATCAGAAACAGATACACTATGTGTTCGATGACAGGGATCTTCCTCGACACTTGCAAGGCATGAGGTTTAACAGTGAGCAAGTCTGCGGCTGACACACACTCCAAACCAACCCAACCCGCTCAAAAGAAATCCTTTCTTGGATCACTCTTCGGGCATCAAGAATCTGGGTTGGTGCTGGTCATTATTTTGATCGGCATTGGTTTAACACTCTTCGGGATGCTCAATCCGGTTGAGAGTAAAACACCGGTTGATCGCTCGGCAGATTCGTTGGTTCTCTTGCTCGATGCCCAAGGCGTTGTCCACGAACCCGGCACCATCGCACGGACCAAGATCGCGACTTATCGCGTGCAGAATGGCGATACGCACACTGATTATTCTGCGGCACAGATATCCAAGTATGACTCGACCACCGGCGTGCTCTACGCCAAGCACATGCTCAATCCGTTTCTCAACAAATCAAACTTGGTCCTCGTCGCCAAGGACGCGAGCTTCTTTGCGATCATCGCGGTCGGGATGACCGGCGTGATTATCCTCGCGGGGATTGATCTCTCGGTCGGTTCGATCTATGGGTTGTGCGCCATCATTGGCGCGATGGCGCTCCAGAAGATGTCCCCTGATACGAGCTGGATGGTGGCGGTACCAGTCGCGTTGATTGTCTGCATGACGGTCGGCACGCTGTGCGGGTTGGCCAACGGCGCGATGAGTGTTGGGCTTGGTGTGCATCCCTTTGTGATTACGCTGGGCATGATGGCGATTTTGCGCGGACTCACAGTCGTCATCCCCCAAGAGTTCTTCGGCACCCAATCCATCGGCGGGTTCCCCACTTCCTTCACCACCGGATTCTTCAAGGCCGAGTTCTTTGGGGTGTATCCGGTGCCTGTGATTATCATGATCTTGTGTGGAATCGTCGGGTGGTTCGTGCTCTCCAAGACCGTGTTCGGACGACGCGTGTTTGCGATTGGTGGCAACGAAGTGGCTGCCAAATACGCGGGCATTCCCGTCGGCAAGGTGAAGATCCTTGTCTACACCATCACCGGCGCGATGTGCGGGCTCTCGGCGTGTGCGTATCTTGGGTATTACGGCGCAGCCGAGACCAATGCGGGCAATGCCTATGAGCTTCAGGTCATCGCGGCAACCGTCATCGGGGGCGCATCGCTCATGGGCGGACGAGGGACGGTGATTGGCGCGGTGCTGGGCGCGATTATTATCCAGCTGATCAATAACACCCTGATTATCTTCGAGGTTGATACCAGTTATAATCAGATTGTGATGGGCGCTGCGATTATCATCGCGGTGGTCATCGACCAGACCAAACAACGAATCCAAGCCCGCCGGGCGTAAACCAATATCGGAGACACTCATGCGAACACTCACCCTACTCTCGACCAGCGCGTTGCTGACTCTTTCTGCACTTACCGTTGTTGGTTGCTCTGGAAGCACCGACTCGACTGATGCCGCAGCGACTGACACGACGGCTTCAAGCGAAGCCATTGTCTACAAAATTGGCGTCATCGCCAAGAGCAACTCGAACCCGGTATTCCTCGCCGCGAAGAACGGCGCGTTCGCTGCGGGCAAACGATTGAGCGAAGAACTCGACGGCGCAACCGTCGAAATCCTCTGGCAGACCCCCGCGATGGAAGACGCACAGGTCCAAGCCCAGTATGTCGAACAGCTCGTCGCATCGGGCATCGACGGCATCGCGATCTCTTGCACCGACGCGAACCTGCTCACGGGTGCACTCAAAGCAGCGGTCGAGAAGGGCGTGATCGTCGTCACCTTTGATTCGGACGCACCAGACTCTGGACGCATGGCGTACTATGGCGTGGACGACAAAGAAGCGGGCAAAGAGGTTATGCGTCAGCTCGCCAAGGTCATGGGCAACGAAGGCAAGGTCGCGGTGTTGACCGGCAACCCGGCCGCAACGAACCTGCAAGCCCGCGTTGATGGCGTTGTTGAGCAAGCCGGCGAATACGAAGGAATCTCAACCCCGGTTGTGTATTCGTTCATGCCTGAGACCGCAACCGAAGCAGCCGCCAAAATGCAGCAAGTGCAGACCGCCAACCCGGACATCACCGGGTGGGCACTCGTTGGCGGATGGCCGTTGTACACCGACAACGCGCTCGATGGTATCTATGAAAATGCGAAGATCGTTTCGATGGATCCGCTCCCACTCCCGCTCGATTACGCGATGAAGGGCCAGGTGCAGGTGCTTGTCGGTCAGCCTTACTTTGGTTGGGGCGAGAAATCGGTCGAGATGATTATCGACAAGCTCCACTTCGATCGCAGCCCAGAATCTGAGATGGTGATCGCCGACTTTGACATTGTGACTTCGGAGACCGCCGAGGAGTTCGCCAAGAACTGGAAACTCTGGCTCGGCGAAGATTGATGTAGACACAGTATGTCCGAACCCACTTCGCCCAACCTGATCGCGACGAACATCTCCCAACGCTTTGGGCATACCCAAGCGTTGGAAGATGTGAGTGTGTCGTTCATGCCCGGCGAGGTCCACGCACTCATGGGTGAAAACGGCGCGGGCAAATCAACGCTCGGCAAAGTGCTTGCGGGGCTTCATGCGCAGAACACCGGCACGGTGGTCATCAATGGGCGCGAACTAATCCCCGGCTCGCTCGATGATGCCTTCCACGCGGGCATCCGGATCGTACATCAAGAGCTTGCGCAGTGCCCGAACCTTTCGGTCGCCGAGAACCTCTGTCTGCACGACATGCCCAAGAAAGGGTTCACGGTCGACTTCGCAGAGATGGAACGCCGGGCGGCCAAGCTGGTGCATCAGCTCGATCCGAGTATTGATGTGACGAAACCGCTTGGATATTTGTCGCCGGGACGAAGGCAGATCTGCCAGATCGCCGCGTCGCTCGATCGTGATGACAAGGGCAACATGATCGCTAAGGTGATTGTATTCGACGAGCCGACATCATCGTTGTCGATTTCTGAAGCGTCGGTGCTGATGGACATCACCCGCGACCTCGCCAAGCAAGGGCTCACGATCATCTATGTTTCGCACCGGATGAGTGAGATTTTCACTTGCTGTGACCGGGTGACCATTTTACGTGACGGCAAGTTTGTCGCGACCAATGTGGTGAGCGAGATCGACGAGCCAACACTCGTTGAGCAGATGATCGGTCGAAAGATCGAGACGCTTGAATCACGAAACAACGGGTCGAATCACTCGGTCGAGACCCGAGCACTCAAGGCCGAGTTGGGCGGCGATCATCCCGCACCAGATCACACCGTCGCGCCTCGGCTCACGATCCGAAGCGTGAACTCGCCGGGCAAACTGGTTGACTGTTCGCTCGATCTCTATCCAGGCGAAGTCCTCGGGATCGGCGGGCTTGTCGGTGCGGGGCGATCGGAACTCTTCGACGCGATCTTCAACATCGACACACGCGCCAAAGGCTCGATCACAGTCGATGGGCAAGAAATCCTGGGCAAAGGAATTCGGGCCGCCATCGACGCAGGTGTTGGGCTTGGGTATGTTCCCGAAGACCGACGGATTCAAGGATTGTTCTTCAACCTCGGAATCGACGAGAACATCATCGCACCGATCATGCACAAAATCGCTGGCTTTGGCGGGCTTCGCCGGCGCAAAGAAGAACTCAGTACCGTCGAAAAACGCATCGCCCGATTCCTGATCAAGACCGCATCACTGAGCAACACAACCCCCGGCGAACTCTCCGGCGGCAACCAACAAAAGCTCCTCATCGCAAGGTGGATGACCCAGAAAACCAAGGTCCTCCTGCTCGATGAACCCACCCGCGGGATCGATGTAGGCACCAAATCCGAGATCTACAAGCTCATCCGCGAGGCTGCCGACGAGGGGCTTTCGATCTTGCTGGTGTCATCCGAGATGCCCGAGTTGCTTGCGTTGTCCGATCGAATCTTGGTGATGGGCGATGGCGAAATCAAGGGCGAACTGACCGGCGACGAGATGACGCAGATCAATATCTTAACGCTTGCAACGAGTGAAGAAAAACATGTTACAATCTAGTTGCTTGCAGTGCGTTCTGTATTCATGTACTATCAAATCATGAACCGAGACACAACACCCATCATTTGTCTTACTCTATCCCTTGTTGCTCTGTCATTATTGCAAGGATGCAACGCCACTGCAAACCGAAGCAACTCGCTCAAGCTCGTGCCCGGGCAAGATGTGATCGTCAACTATGCCTTGGATGTAGAAACTCGACGATACTCGAAGGGCAAGTTTGTATCTATGGACGCAAACTGGATTACGATTGAGAAAGAAAGCTCTGGCAAGACCTTCGGCCAACGCGATCAGCATGCGAGCTTTCGCCTTGACCGTGTCTATTTGATTCAATCCGCCCAAGAGTAATGCTCAATATATTGCAGTCAATCTGTTCCGTAAATACGAGCACGGAGCACGCTCCTAATCATTTACAACACGGACTGTAATCTTGCGGGTCGGCGGTGTCATCTTGCCTTCTTGTTCGATCACTTCGACCGTCACCTTCTCACCATCGCGTGATGCCTTGAAGGTTGTCAAGAGGTACTCGCCCATCATGTACTCCATCCCATCACCAGCGTCCTCATAGAGCGTGCCGATTGCTTCGCCGTTGCCATCTAGATGCACGATCAGCGTGATCTCGTCGCGTTGGTCGGGGCGATCGCCGAAGTATTGGGTGACTGGGCAGGTGACGATGATCGAACCCGGACGGATATAGAGATCGGGGAGATCGGAATCTTTCGAATCTCTGCCGCCGTCGAAGCTCTCGAAATCGAACTTCGCCCATGCGACGCCATCGATTGGTTTGGGCAAGACGGCTGCGCGATCGGAATCGGGCGTCACCTTTGCTGATACGAGTAGGCTCTCGCCGAGCAAGAAGGAATCATCCTCGGAGCGCAGTGCAGGATCGGTTGGATCGGCAAAGAAGGTCGGCATCGCGATCAATGCACCACTCTGTGATGACTCGTGGAACAGCGTATAGATATACGGCATCAAGCGATATCGGCGTTCGAGTGCGCGTCGGCAGGTCGCTTCGATCTCGGGCGTGAACGACCAAGGCTCTTTGTCAATATTACCCTTGGCGGTGTGGGATCGCGAGAACGGAAAGAGTGTGCCAAAGCCCATCCAGCGTGCATACAACTCGCCGTCGCCGTTGTATGCGAACCCGCCGATGTCTGGCCCGACGAATGGCTGTCCGGACAAACCAAGGTTGATCGACATCGGGATGGACATATCGAGATGCCCCCAGGTCGCCGAGTTATCCCCGGTCCAGGTTGCGCCGTAGCGATGACCGCCGAGGTAGTTGGCTCTTGAGAGCACAAACGGTCGCTTGTTTGGATTCGCCGCAATCACGCCTTCGCGTGTGGCCCTGATCATCTGCATGCCATAGACATTGTGGTATCGTGCGTGGGTGCCCGGGCCGCCGAGTTCCGGATCGGCATCATGAATATTGTCCTCGGGCATGGTCTTGGTTTTGGAGTTGAACACCGCGGGTTCGTTCATATCGTTCCACACGCCGTCGATGTCGTAGCTCATGAAATCTTTATATAACCCTGCCCACCAAGTGCGGACATCTTTGTTGAGATAATCCGGGAAGACACACACGCCCGGCCAGACCTCGCCGTTGAACACGGTGCCGTCGGTTTTTTTAGTCCACGCATCGTGCTCGGTGCCCGAGTCATAAATGAAGTACCCCTCCTCGGCCTTCACACCGGGGTCGATCATCCAGACATTGCTAAACCCGACCGAGTCGAGATACGCGTTGAGTTCCTTTGGATTGGGAAACTGCACATCGTCGAAGGTGAACACGCGGTACTGATCCATGTAGTCGATGTCCATCCAGATGACATCGGCTGGCAGTGAACGCGAGCGGAATCCGTCGGCGATTTCTTTGACGCGTGAATCCGGGTTGTACGAGTATCGGCATTGGTGAAACCCAACCGCCCAGCGAGGCGGCATCGCGATGGTGCCGGTGAGTTCGGCGAGCCCTTGCATGACCAGCTGTGGAGTGGCGCGATCAATGATAATCACCGGGAACGAATGCCCGACCGCCCGAAAAGTGATTCCGTGACGCAGATCGATCTCGCACCGCTCGGTGGTGTCGGCCAACACGCCAAAGGCGGTGCCGTCTTCGCGGACCGCAAGCACCCAAGGCTGGGATGTGTACAGATTTTTTGCATCGAGCCCATACCCAAACGCATCGTAGTTCCAGGTCTCCGTCACGAACCCGTTCCTCAACAATGGACCGGCAACCTGCCCGGTGCCGTACAGACTCGTGCCAGGCTCGATCTTGATCGCTGCAACGAACCGTCCGTCGTCGTTGGTCGAGAATGTCGGAGCGAGGGCATGCGATGCAGGATCGATGTCGCTGATGGATTCGAACTGACGGACCATCGCGATCGAAGGTCGTCGGTTGATCTGGGCATCAAGCGAGGCATCGAACCGGACGATTCCGTCGGCTAGGACCTCGGCTGTCTGGGCGCAAATCACGGTGTTCATGGTCAGCATCAGGAAGGCTGAGGCGATGATTGTTCTGCGGATGGACATGTCAACTATCTCCGATTCACGAAAGATTGGAAGGTTTCTCTGGGACCATACCAGAATTTGGGCAAAAAAGTGCCAATAATACCGAAATATCCCACGAAAGTAGGTTCACAACTCAACGATAATAGGCGATAATCCGTACAAGAGTATGTCTGCTCTGTAATTCGATATTTGTGCTCGATCGTCATTCAACTCTGGATCCTTAGATGAACACCATTACCTTCCGCCGATGCCGACTCCTCGCGATCTCAGCCCTTGCAGGCGTCGCTGTTTCTGGGGCACACGCTCAGAACCACCAGAACTATCTCCAATGGTTCGAGACCGAATGGGATGACATCGAACGCCGAGTCCCCGACTTCTTCCTCGCAGGATACAACGCGGTCTGGATTCCTCCAGTGTCCAAAGCGTCGTTCCAGAGCCCCGGGTACGATCCATTTGATCGGTTTGATCTTGGGCAGCCGCCATTGCTTTCATTCTCTTCTTCGCGCAAGCGCACAACATATGGCACCGAGGCAACCTTCGGCGCGATGATCGACGAGCTCCACCAAGCGGGTGCCGAGGTCTACATCGACTCAATCTTCAACCACAACGGCGGACGAACCGAATCCGACGCATTCCTCGCCCAAGGCTGGTACCCCGGACTCTGGACCCCACGCGAAAGTCCACCACGCAACAAACAACCAACAGACAACTGGGGCGATTTCCACAACGGGATCGCAACTGGGTATTACCAATCCGAAGACCCGGGCGGCAACCGCTACGACCTGCACAACGGCGATCTGGTCGCACTCGTCGATATCTCACATGAATCAGACAACCAGTTCATCAGGCACCCTGTAGCCGCGGGCAATCCGCTCAACATCCCTGCAGGAACACTCTTTAATATCCCCGATGCCAACAACGCACGGCTCTATCCCGACCAGATCCTCTCGCCACAGGTCTTTGTCAATCCGGGCACCAGCAACAATCCGGGCGCTCAATCCTTCACACGCTATCCATTCAACCTCAACGCACCGCTCAACGGCGACCCGGTCATCGACAACGCCACCGGGATGCTCATGCGATGGGCACAGTGGATGGTCGAAGTTCAGGGCGTCGACGGGTTCCGGCTCGATGCCCACAAGCACATCCCCAACTGGTTCTGGGACGGGTTCTTTGACTCGGCGGTCTACCGCACACGGGTATCACCAGCGACGGGCAACAAGATCACGCCGTTTAGCTTTGGTGAGAATGTCGCGGGCAACTTCGATATGCTCAACAACCAGATCCGTCGAGATTCCTTCGGCAACCGCGATTCGCTCGATATCCAAGGAGCCGCCAGACTCCGCGACCTGCTCAACGCGGGCGGGTTGGGATCATGGTCAAGCATTACCTCGAATACCGACTCGAGCCATCTCGATGTCGCCGACGACGGGATCGTCAACGGGTCGATGGGTATGAACCATGTGTTCTCGCATGATAATGGTACTTGGGGCGACGGCAACTCGATGCCTCAACTTCCGAGCGCACGCGATCAGGGCTTCCAGATGCACGCGTACATGCTCCTTCGCCCCGGACGGACAATCGTCTATCACAACGGGCGAGGCACGCCTCGCAGCGGCGGGTTTTACCCTCGTGAAGGGATCCCCGGTGCACTCGGATGGAACGCGACGACCCAGATGCTCGATGACACGATGACCACACTCGTCCAACTCCGAAACCAGATCGGATACGGGCAATACTTCCAGCTCAACGGCAACATCAACGATGTGCTCGTCTACGAACGAGCATTCAACGGCCAAGCCAACTGCCTTGTCGCGGTCAATGACCGCTTCGATGCCGGCGCACGGACCGTCACCGTCACCACACAGTATCCACAGGGCACACGCCTGCACGAGATGACCGGCAACGCGAGCGACCCGTTGGTTGATGCAACCAATACCATCCCCGACATGATCGTCGTGGGCGCCAACGGATCGGTGAATCTGGTTGTCCCCAACAACAAGACCGACAACCTCGTTCATGGCAAGGGCTATGTGGTGTATGCAGAGGCACTGCCTGATGCGAGCGTCACCTTCATCGGCGCCAATGGCACGATTGATCCTGACCCTTCGAACTTCCCCGACTTCCTCCAACGCTTGAACAACGCGACGGTGATCACCGGCGACTCTTTCGAGATTCGTGTGCAGACTGCTGCGGGCGATGCGGGCGATCCAGATACCGATGATAATGCACTCTTCGCCTTCGACCAACGCAATACCGATTCCAACGGTAACGGGTCGATCGATATCCCGACCACATCATCAGTCATCGGCGGGTACGAAAACTTCGAGACCCTCAACGCCCCGCTGTTTGGCTCGGCCAATAGTTTCGGGCTCTATCGCCAGGTCATCGACGCGACGCAGCTGAGCGAAGGATATCACTACCTTTCCGTCATCGTCTTCCGCCACCGCAACGCGGGCACAACCCCGATCTTCCGCGAGGTCCGCAAGGTGATCTATATCGATCGCCAGTCGCCTGCGATTGATCTCGAACAAGCGGGCATAGTCACCCAAGACGCTCGCCCAGAGTTCACCGTAAACCTGCAAGACCGCACCGCCAAGACCGTCCATATGTTCCTCAACCTTGACATCGGCGTTGACCCGCTCACGCTGATCGATGTCTCGAATCAGGTCATCCCGTATGACCGGTATACCTACAACTACATCTTTGATCTTGATCTCGTTGCTGGCGACAACACCGTCACGGTCGTCGCGATCGAAGACTCGGGCAACACAACAATCCTCAACGAGACCGTCACCTTTGGCACATTATGCCAAGCGGATCTCAATGGCGACGGCGTGCTCAACTTCTTCGATGTTTCAGCGTTCTTGAGTGCGTTCTCGGTAGGTGATATGATCGCCGACTTCAACGACGACGGCGTGCTCAACTTCTTCGATGTCTCGGCGTTCTTGAGCTTGTTCAGCGCAGGCTGCTAATAAGCATGAATGACCATCCAACTAAAAACACCCCGCTCGTGTGGGGTGTTTTTTATGATCTTGATGCGATATTGCTGATGATTTAGTACACGGCTTCTTCGTCGCCGGTGACTTGTTCGGGCTTGGTCTTGATGAGACCGAACCAGATCAGATAGAGAGCCGGGATGCCGATACCGAGCACAATCATGAGGGCCAGCGTGGCGATCTGTGTTATTTGAGCAGCTTGATTATTCGTTGGATCCATCCCAGGAGCCATCGGATTGTTCGGATAGTCTTGAGCCCATTGGACATTGAGCGCTTGCTTGCCCATCTGGTTCATCATGCCCCAGATGTTCATTGGTAGCGCGCACAGGGCATACCCAAGATGGAGCGATCGCGTGCTCGGTCTTCTTGTGACCCCAGCAATCCCTGCAACGAGAAGCAAAAGACTCAACAGCAGACCGATTCCGCCAATGGCGTAGTCGACCGGGCCCAGTTGCATCCCATAGGGAAGCGGATCGCCCTCAAGCATCGGCCCCATCATTTTGGCAGAAAACGGTGCCATCAACAGCCCGATCCCGCCGCAGGTGAGACCAAGTGCGCCGAGAACGATACTAATAATCCCGATGACCTTGGGCCATTTCGGGCGTGGGTTCATCAGCTCATCGGGTTCCCATTGTTCTGTTGCGTTTGATTCGTGTTCGTCCATCGTGACCCCCTTGAATACTCTTAGTCTATCAGATTTTGTTAGACGCGTTGCAAGAATCGGACATCATTCTCGAAGAGCATGCGGATGTCTGGGATGCCGTACTTGCCCATCGCGATGCGTTCGATTCCGAACCCAAACGCAAAGCCGCTCCACTCTTCAGGATCAATCCCGCAGGCTTTGAGGACATTGGGATCGACCATGCCGCACCCGCCGAGCTCTACCCACTGTGCGGGTTCGCCGGGCTTGAGCGAGATCATCATGTCGAACTCGGCGCTTGGTTCGGTAAACGGGAAGAAGCTCGGACGCAGACGCACCTCGGCCTCTTCGCCAAAGTACGCACGCGCGAACTGTAAAAGCGTGCTCATCAGATCGGACATCGAGACATCGCGATCGATGTACAAGCCCTCAATCTGGTGGAACATAAAGCTATGCGTTGCGTCGACCGTGTCCGGGCGATAGACCCGCCCAGGCGATACGATCTTGATCGGCGGGCCCCACCCTTTGGCAACCGCATCATCCATCGTGCGGATCTGCACGGTCGAAGTCTGGCTCCGCAACATCCGAGGCATATCAACCTTGCGTGGATCATCAACATAAAAGTTGTCGATCGGATCACGGGCAGGATGCGCATCGGGGATGTTGAGCTTGGCGAAGTTGTGTTCTTCGTCTTCGAGCTCTGGGCCTTGGGCGACTTCGAAACCAAGACGAGCGAATATCTCGACGAGCTCGCCGCGTACACGGGTGATGATGTGTTCGCGTCCGAGTGCATGGGTGTCAATCGTGCCCGGCTCGGTCATATCGAGCATCGGTCCGGTGCTGCTTGCTGAACTCCCTGATCCCAGCGTTGCTTGTTTGGCTTTGAGCCCGGATTCGAGTGCGTTCTTGACCTCGTTGAGCCGTTTGCCGACGATGCCTTTGTCTTCTTTGGCGACATCCTTCATCATCGGCATGACGGATCGGATCTTGCCTTTGGTCCCGACAAAGGTTACACGCCATGCTTCGAGTTCTTCCGCTGTGGCAGCGGATTCAAGGGCGGCGAGTCCGGTCGATTCAATCTCGTTGAGTGCGTTGAGCATGGCGGATCATAGTTCCTTGCGTGCGATTCGTGGGGTGTTCGTACCCATCTTCAATAAAAAACCCCGCCCAAATAATCAGGCGGGGTTGGATTGCTATTCAATCATCAGCTTATTCGTCGCTGGATGCTTCTTCAGCAGCAGGAGCTGCGGCCGGTGCCGATTCCTTGCGGAGCTTTGCAGCAAAGGCGGTACGCTTGTCAGCGGTGCGACGACGACCCGATGGGTGACCACCGATTTCTGGGCCTTCTTCGTTGCCGACGAACTGAATCACGCAGAGTTCGGCAGCATCACCAAGACGGTGACGACCGATGCGAACGATACGGGTGTAGCCACCTGATCGGTCTTCGAAGCGTGGTGCGACATTTTCGAAGATGTGGCGCACGAGCTTGGGAGCCTTGCGGAGCTCGCCGTAGCGGTTGCGTTCGATGGTTTCGATATCTGGGATATCGAAGAACCCTTGAACGAACTCGCGTTGCTCTTCGATCTTCTCACGCTGCTCTTCAGTAGCGTTCTTGGCGATGTATGACCATGCAAACGCGTTGCGGTCACGACCAAGCATCGAGATCACCCGTCGACGAGCGTGCATGTCGCCACGCTTGGCTTTGGTGATGATCTTCTCGACGAATGGCTGGAGAGCCTTCGCCTTGGGGATGGTCGTGGTGATCTGACCATGCTCGAAAAGGCTTGCAGCCATATTGCGGAGCATCGCTTCGCGGTGAGCAGTGGTTCGTCCTAACTTAAAGCCGGCTTTACGATGACGCATGGCTTTTCCTTCACTTTCAAGACGCGTCGCCGCGTCAGAGTTCAATAACTATCAATACCAATCCGATGCGGATCAATATCGCTTAGAGCATTCCACCAGAAGCGTTGTATCCTTCCGGAAGTTCAACACCCAGGTCCAAATCAATATCAAGAAGCTTACGCTTCACTTCACGCAACGAGGTTCGCCCGAACGAGCGGAGCTTGAGCAGCTCTGGTTCGTTCTTGGTGACCAGCTGTGCAACGGTGTCGATGCGAGCCGATTCCAAGCAGTTCGATGCACGCACGGACAGGTCGAGCTGTTCGATTGGCATGTTGAGCTTGCGGATGAGTTCTTCGTCTACGCCCGCAGCGGCTGCTGCATTTTCTGAGACCCGTTCTTCGCCAACATTGAAGTATTGGACGAATGGGTTGAGGTGCTTACGCATGATCTTGGCGGCTTCGACGAGTGCCATCTCTGGGGTGGCGGTGCCGTCGGTCCAGATTTCCATGGTGAGCTTGTCGTAGTTGGTCTTCATGCCCACGCGGGTGTCTTCTACATTGTAGCGAACACGCTGGACCGGCGAGAAGATCGCATCAACCGGGATGATCCCGATTTCTTGATCTTCGTTTCGCCCGAACTGCTCGGAAGCAGGGACATAGCCGCGACCCTTGCCGACATGGATTTCCATCTCGAATGGGATCTCTTCGGTGAGTGTCGCGATGACCAGGTCTTTGTTGACGATCGTCACATTGGTGTCCGCCTCGATCAGATCGGCGGTCACTTCGCCCGGGCCTTGAGCCGCGAGCTTCATCACGCGAGGCTCATCGCCTTCGAGCTTGACTATCAGGTTCTTGATGTTGAGGACAATATCGATCGTGTCTTCAAGAACGCCCGGCAACGAGGTGAACTCGTGCTCGACGCCTTTGATCTTGATCGCGGTGACGGATGCACCTTCGAGTGATGAAAGCAGGATACGACGAAGGGAGTTCCCGATCGTTGTGCCCATGCCGCGTTCGAATGGTTCAACTGACAACCGCCCGAAGGTGTCATCAGTGAACTTTGGATCTGCGATTACCTGTGAAGGTAACTCTAAACCACGCCAGCGTACTCGCATGATATTTCTCCTCAGCAGCGCGATCTTCGTAAGAAGATCGTTGTGATTCTTTCCTACCTTCGCTCGGCTCACAGATACATCGTCCTGCTGACGACGATGATCTTACTTCCCGATCGAAGCACATTGATTTAGTTGATCGATGCTGGCTTTCGCACATCATCGATCACGAAAAACACCCCTGCATGGTTTCATGCTGGGGTGTGAATATTCAATCAGACGCGACGCTTCTTACAAGGGCGGCAACCGTTGTGAGGAACCGGCGTGTGGTCCTCGATAGCGGTAACGCGAAGCCCGGTTGATGCAAGCCCTGAGACCGCGTTCTCGCGACCAGCTCCTGCACCAGTGATTCTGACTTCGAGCTCGTTCATCCCCATCTTGCGGACCTTCTGGCCAACTTGTTCGCCGGCTCTGGTCGCGGCGAATGGAGTTGATTTACGAGCACCCTTGAAACCGATGGTGCCTGCCGAATCCCATGCGAGGGTTTCGCCGCTGACATCAGTGACGGTGATCATGGTGTTGTTGTGGGTTGCTTTAATATGAGCAATACCACGGACTACACCTTTACGAATTTTCTTTTGCTTCTTCGCCATTGATCTTCGCTCCTATCGGCTCCACTTATGATCCCGAGCGTTTGGCTGCGGGCTGGAACCTTGCGATGTGTATGTTTAAACCTTCAAACCATTGGTTGGCAACCTGCCACCAACAGCCGATTATCCCTTCACGCCCTTCTTGCCTGCCACGGTCTTTGCACGACCCTTACGAGTACGAGCATTACAGCGGGTACGCTGTCCACGCGTTGGCAAGCCAGCACGGTGACGAGCACCGCGGTATGAACGAATCTCACGCAAGCGTTGGATGTTCTGTTGCACCTGTCGACGGAGTCCACCCTCTACGAGGTATG
>CAJXXI010000020.1 GCA_913062615.1 uncultured bacterium
CAAAACCAACCGCCTCGTCGTCATGCAAGGCGGCGTCCTCGGCGATGTCGATATCAACTCCGCCGCCAACAAGCAGCGATTGGTGCCAAAGGATCACCCGCTGATCGCCGCCGCCCGAAGCGTCTATACCAGCTTCGGGGATTGAGCATAGAATACAGCATGCGACTCCCTTGGTGGCCAATATATGTTGATGCTCGATTCGATGAACAAGGTGTTTACTACGCCATTGATGACGAGCCGGAACAACATGTGCCTTGGCACAGGGTGAAGTGTTTCTATCAGAACTCCGCTCAGTTATTTGCGTTGTACGATGACCAAGGTTGCTTTATGCAATCCGGTCGCGCTCGTTTGTTCTTGCGTGTGAAACCAAAACAAGAACCCGAAGCAAAAACCAGAGCCTATGAATTGCAGAAGGCTTACATCGAAAACTCAGAAAATCAATACGCCTGCAAAGTCGAATGGATGAACCAAACAGCGGATCAAGTTTTTCGGCTGGTCCTATCGATTGGTTTGCCGATCATGTTTCTCGTGATGATGATCCAAGGGTACAACTCTGTACCAGACAACGATCCCGGCATTCGCGTCCAGAATGTCATACTGATCGGAATCGTTGCACTTATCCTTCTAGCACTATTTATCAACTGGCGAATCTACAAAGGGATTCATCGCCATCGCAAAGCATCAAGAATCATAGAAGTTAATCAGCATGGTGTCGTCACCAATAAATCCGACTATCCATGGGATGAAATCAACCGCATCGACCAACAGTTCATCGGCTTTATCGCAGTCGCCAAAACTGGACAAGATCTACTTCTCCCAAGCGGCGGCTGTGCGACAATGATTGCACACCAACGAATCACGCAACTGCCCGTGTTTGGGTACAAGCTCTTTTTCATTTGTCTCGGCATCGGGATAGTCTCTGGCCCATTGCTCAACGCATGGTTCAACTACCTGATTCCCGATCACGATCCCTCGATCAACTTCTGGGCCATCTCGCTGATAATAACGATCGCGGTTCTCGCATTGTTTAGTCTTGTCTACTATCAAGTTTGGCAAGCGAAACGTCAAGAATCGAAATCCCAATAACCTCTCCGGAGGTTCCCCATGCGATCAACACCAATTTCATACCTGCTCTGGCTACTCGGACTCGTCGGCTTCTGTGGCATCCACCGCTTCTACAACGGCAAGTGGATCACCGGGCTGCTTTACCTCTTCACCTTTGGGTTCTTATTCATCGGGCAGTTCATCGACCTGCTCCTCATCCCATTGATGACCCGCCGAGCCAACTTCAATGCTCGCGTTGATGCCGTGATGGCCGGGTATTAAGAGGGTTAAAACGGCGGCATCTCTTCGTCACGATCGCCAGACCCGTCACGGAAGTTGGCTTCTGGACCGCTCTTGCTCCCGGGTGCAAAGTCCACAACCGGTGGCGTGGGGGCAAAGTCCGCTCCGCCGCTAGGGGAAGCAGCGAAGTCAGGGCCATCAAATCCGCCACTACCAGATTCATGGCTGCCATACGATTTTCCATCCATCTCCTGGCTGAACCCATAGCTCCCGCCCTGATGATGCCCGTCATGATTCTTAAACCGAACCGTGCTCGCATCCCAGATCAGCTTCACCGTCCCGGTCGGGCCGTTACGCTGCTTGGCGATAATCAGCTCGGTCATGTTGAGCTTCTCGCGGTTGTCCTCGTCGAACTCCGGGCTAGTCGGATCCCACGCCGGGTCGCCGCGATGGTAGTACGACTCGCGATGCAACAGCATCACGACATCGGCATCCTGCTCGATTGAACCTGATTCACGCAGGTCCGACATCTTCGGCCGATTGCCCTCACGCTGCTCGGCACCACGGTTAAGCTGTGCGAGACAGATGATCGGAAGCTTGAGTTCACGCGCGAGCGCTTTGATCGAGCGTGAAATTTCCGAAACCTCAACCTGTCGAGATTCCCGCGCCGAAGTGGGGGAGGACAACAGCTGAAGGTAGTCAATTACGATACATCCGATGTTGTACCGTTGTTTCATGCGTCGAGCCTTCGCCCGCATCGCCAGCACCGTCATGCCCGGAGTATCGTCGATATAGATCGGTGCGTCCGCGAGTTCAGCCGACGAGCGTGTGAGTTTTTCCCACTCGCCGCCGTTGACGCGTCCGGTGCGGAGCTGGTTTGAATCGACGCCCGAACGCGAAGAAAGCAAGCGCTGAACCAATGCGCCACGCGCCATTTCCAACGAGAACACGCCAACGCCGACGGGGTTGTTGAGCTGCTTGGGTGCCCAAGGC
The DNA here is from genome assembly GCA_913062615.1 of uncultured bacterium. Classification (GTDB taxonomy): domain Bacteria; phylum Planctomycetota; class Phycisphaerae; order Phycisphaerales; family UBA1924; genus UBA1924. Next base: position 2,278 of record CAJXXI010000020.1, read on the forward strand.
GTCGCCCCACCGAATGCGATCTGCTCAGCAATGTTCAATGCGATCGCCGTCTTACCCATCGAAGGGCGAGCCGCCAGAATCAACATTTCTTCAGGCTGCAAACCCGAGAGCAACTCGTCAAGATCGGTAAACCCGGTTGCCGTCCCCGCAACCGCCTGCCCGTCGGCCTGCTCGATCCGCTCCATCTCAGCAAGCAAAAGCTCCTTGAGTGTCTCAGGCTCGGCGTTGATGTCCTCGGATGCGATATCGAAGATCCGCTTTTCTGCGAGATCAAGTACGGTCTTGGCCGCGTCGAGCCCCCCGCCGCCCTGATTGTACGCATCGTACAGAATCTCGCCCGCCGCATCAATGAGCTTGCGCAGCCGGGCACTATCAGCGATCAGCTTGGCATAGAACGGGGCATTGGCTGCACTCGGCACCGCCTCGGCCAGCTCCATCAAATAATCTGCGCCGCCGACCTGATCAAACAAGCCCTTCGCCCGTAACGATTCCGTCAGCTGGACAAGGTCACCCGTCTGGTGGGCTTCGTAGGTCTCGACGAGCGTCTGATAGATCGTCCCGTGCGATTCCTTGTAGAACGGATCGGAGTTGGGGATCAACTCCACAACATCATTCAAGATCGTCGGATCGAGCAAGATCGACCCAAGCAGCGACCGCTCCGCATCCACATGGTGCGGCGGCGTCCGATCAAACAACTTGCCCATATCGGGCACATTGGACTTCTTACCCTTCTTCCAAGAGTTGTCGGACTTCGATTCGTAGAGGGATGATTCGTTCACGCAGACATAGTAAGCGATCTCCTCCGCCCCCGTCGATAACCGATAAGTTGTCCCCATCGAATTGCCCATTTTCTGGACGAATCAACACTACAATCAACCATGAGCACCAACCAATCCCCCATCAACTTCTACGACGAAGGCGAACGCCTCCCGGACATCCTCCCAGATTCCCCCTTCCCGATCTTCAAACAGTGGTTCGACCAGGCCATGAGCGAAAAACTCGCCCCCAACTGCAACTCGATGATCCTCGCCACCATCCACTCCGATGGCTACGCCGACGCACGCACCCTCTTGTGCAAATCCATCGATGTCGATGCCGGGTCGATCATGTTCTACACCAACTACAACGGCATGAAAGGCCAGCAACTCGCCGACAATCCCAACGCCAGCGGCACCATCCACTGGGACAACTACGAACGCCAAGTCCGCATCCGAGGAACCGTCATCAAAGCCACCGATGCCCAATCCGACGCCTACTTTGCATCCCGCGCCATTGAATCCCGATTGGGCTCATGGATCTCCGATCAGTCCCAGCCCATCGAATCACGCGATGCACTGCTCGAAAAGGTCGTCGAGGTCATCGACAAGTTGGGCATCGACGCGGCCGACCTGATGAACAACAAAGAAATCACCATCCCCCGACCACCGCACTGGGGCGGCTACCACCTCCACGCACACACCCTCGAACTTTGGTCCGCCGGCACAGGAAGAATCCACGACCGCGCCCGCTGGACCCGTGATCTCAATATCAATGGCGATCAAGCAACCGTCGGCCAATGGTCATCCACCCGCCTTCAACCATAAAACTCATTACTCATCCAAAGTTTACATGCAGTAGGCTGGTTTTACGCGGCGTTCAAGATGCCGCATCAATGGTGCCGCGTCGAGTGGTTTGCCAGTTGCTCGTTGGCAAAGTTGTGCAGCACTGTATCGACGACCATGCTGATGAATATTCTCACGCAGCCATGAGAGCAACGCGCCAAACTCGCCCTTGGCCATCTGCGCATCAAGATCAGGAATAGTCTCATTGATCGTTTCCCACATCTGGGCAGCATACAGATTGCCCAAAGTATAAGTCGGGAAGTACCCAACCAACCCGAAGGACCAATGGACATCCTGAAGACACCCAGTCGTATCATCGGGCACATCAAGCCCGAGGAAGTTCTTGAACTTCTCATTCCATGCACCGGGGAGATCCTTGATGGCCAAGTCGCCGTTGATCATTGCCCGTTCGAGTTCAAACCGGAGCATCACATGGAGGTTGTAGGTTGATTCGTCGGATTCGACGCGGATGAAGGACGGGGTGCAGGTATTCATTGATTTGACGAAGGTGTCGAGATCGATGTCTTCGAAGGCGTTGTCGAAGTGTTTGTTGGCGACGGGGAGTGCCCAGTTCCAGAATGGTTTTCCTCGCCCGACCATGTTCTCCCACATGCGAGATTGCGATTCGTGGATGCCCAACGACACCGCAGCCGCCAGAGGCGTGCCGAAAAGAGCGCCACCCTTGGGCAAGCCCTGCTCATAAAGCCCATGCCCGCACTCGTGCATCGTTGACCCCACCGCATCAGGGAAGTTGGTCGGCTCATACCGAGTCGTCATCCGCGTATCGCCGGGCCCAAACCCGGAGCAGAACGGGTGGGTCGTCGTGTCGAGCCGCCCGGTGTTGTAGTCGAACCCGAGCTGCGCCGTGATGGCTTGGCCGAACGCGTGTTGTTTTTCAACAGCGATCGATCGGTGGAGGAAATCAACCTTGGGCGCGGTCCCGTTCTCGGTGAGGTCTTTGATAAACGCAGAGAGACGATCGCGCAGCGGCGTAAAAACAACTTCGATTTCTTTCGCAGTGGTGTCTGGTTCGTATTCATTGATCAGCGCGTCATAGACCTCCCCGCCCTCTTTATACCCATAGCACTCGCCCTTCTCGCGGGTGAGATCGAGGACCTTGGTCAGGTCATCGACAAACGACGGGAAGTCGTTGTTGGCCCGCGACTTCTTCCAGGTTTCTTGGGCGGTGGACTGGGCGAGAGCCAAAGCCTTGACCAAATCTGTCGGCAGCTTGGTCGCCAGGTCATAGTCACGCCGCATCTCGCGCAGACTCGCGCCTTCGGGGGTCGATTCGTCACTCAAATCAGCATCCGCTTCGCACTGGGCAAGAAGATCGCCCAGCTTGGAGCTCGTGTTGCGCTCATGGATGATGCCAGCAAGAAGCGAAGATTGCTCAGCCCGTGCACCAGCCCCGCCCGCAGGCATATAGGTCTCCTGATCCCAAGAGATGTTGGCCGCGATCGACCCGAGCGTGCCCGACTCACGTTGGAGGGCGATGAGATCGGTGTAGTGCTGAGGGAGTGTGGCGGTTGGCATATGGGGGTCCTCGTGATGATATGGTGGTTGATTTCAGGGATTAGTTTCAGGGATTATAGGTGATATTCGTAGTGAAAACCCCAACGGGTTGGGGAAGAGGTTGGGGACGCCCGGTGACCGGCGCAGTGGAGGGCACTAGGAACACTGCCTTGAACTCATTAATGGGCAGCGTGCTGGAGGGCGATCAGGGCGTACGCCGCGATGAGGACGTCGTTGTTTTCCATCCACCGTGGATTGAGAACCTTGAACGCACCGTTCACATATTGCAGCTCGTAGAGTTTTTCGATGATCTCTTCGCGCCAGTTGTGCCCATTGATTTCATCGACGCCAAAGGCGTCGAGGGCGCGGGACATGGTGCAGAGGTAGTAGTAGTACCCTTGCATATCAAGCCCGGGGTTTTCATCGAGGGTGTAGTTGTTTTCGATCCAGTTCCATGCACTGACCATGCGTGGATCGTCTGGATCGATGTTGGCGTAGACGAGGGATTTGAAACCGGCGTAGGACATCGAGCCGTAGGCGCGGAGCCGGGTGAGCTCATCGCCTTCTTCGGTGGTTTCTACAATATCACCCGCTTGTGATTGCCCAGCGATGCCGTCAACAGATTCGAGATCCGGGACGGTGGCGTAGATGAACCCGCCCTGGGATGACCCGTCGGCATAGGGCATCTCGTTGACCTCGTCCGCCATCTGCACACGCGAAAGAAAAACCAACGCACGCTGGTAGGCGACATCGTTAGTCGAGACCCCGGTATCGTGGAGTGCTTGGATGAAGAACGAAAGATTCGAGAGATCGGGCCGCCCGTGCTCGCCATAGCCCACGCCGCCGAAGTATGGATGGTCGATGGTGATGGGGGATTCAAATCCTGGGTCGTTTGGGTTGTTGGGATTCGAGCTTGAGTATTGGAGCGTCTTGATAAACTTCTGCCCGGCGAGCATCGCATCGAGCGCTTGAGGCTTGTGGACCATCGAGAGTGCGGAGATACAGATAGATGTGTTGTAGCTCGGAAGCATGCCCGCGTGGATTGACCCATCGTCGTTGACATACTTGAGGATATATCGGGTGCCTTGGATGATCAGGGGGTGTGTTTCGTCAATGCCCGGATCGAGCATCAGCCCTTGGACGACCAATCCTGTGATCGCCGGGATGACCATGGTGTCTGGGTCGTCGTCCCACCCGCGGGTGTTGGGATGTTGACGGGTGGTGAGGTATTCGACCGCGCGGTGGATGGTGAGCTCGGCTTTGCGCTTGTGCTCGGCAGAGATGTCCGCTCCAGTTGCCAATGGGGCACTAAGCATGAGCAAGATGAGCGAAATGACTTTGATATGGAAATTGGGAATCATAATGTTGTTCCTGTCGCGGGTGGTGCTGATGCAAGAAGGATAGCAGACGCAGCACAAGCCGCGGCTTCGATGCGGAGCACGAATAAACCAAACCGGCAAACGGGCACCGAGGTTGCAACAATCAGATCCCGCTCGCCATCCGACCACCCGCCTTCTGGGCCGATCAGCAGGACAACGCGTTGGCGAGAGGTTTCTTGCACGATTTGGGTGCCCGATGCGTCGGCGAGCATGACATCAGGCTCTTTGAGGGCGTCGGCGAACGAGATCGGCTCAGCGAACTCGATCGTCCACGGGCGTCGGCACTGCTTGGCCGATTCGAGGGCGATCCGCTCGAGCTTGTCCATCCGTACCGTTTCGGGCTTGCGCTGGGATCGATCGCACAACAACGGGCGAAAGGTGCACACGCCAATCTGCGAGAGCTGATCAATCATGCGTTCGAGCCGATCACCTTTCGGTAATGCGCTCCAAACCTCGATTCTGGGCGTTGGCGGGTCGAAATACTCGATGGAACTGAGTTCGATCATGATGGTCGGCTTGGACTTTGAGCCCGTGATTGACCGCACGAACCCGCCAGCGATGTGCCCTTGCCCGTCGAGGATCCCGACTTGTTCGTTGGTGCGGATCCGTTTGACCCGAGCAGCATGGTGCGCTTCTGGGCCGATGATTTCGAAAGCCTCGTTGATAGGCACCGATCGAAGGTCCGAAAACATGAAGTAATGCTGGATGGGACGGGCTTTGGGCGTGGGTTTGGGCATGGGTTCAGGCATCAGAGAAGGATAGGTTGGCCCGTTGAGAAAGGTATTGCATAGATAAAGGCCGATATCTCTTGAGTTTGGGTCGGAAATCAACGATTATTGCGATGTATTGGACCACGAAGACCCCAATCTTGAGCCTCAGCAACCAGAGCTGGGTGAATCAATCGACGAGTTGCTCGACGAGATCGATGCCTCGCGCGCACAGACCGATGCGCCAATCGAAGCGCCAATCGAAGCGTCAATCGATGAACAAAGCGGTGCTGATTCCGATTCGGTTACCCAGGCCCAAACCGGAGAAGACGATCAGGTCGGCAAAGAAGCACTCGATGCGCTCGATGCGGTTTCGCAGAACGCAGAAGCATTGCTCGAAGACACCATCGGCGAGCTGCTCAATGAACAAGACGCGACCCAAGACGCTGCGGAACATGTTGATGAAGAAGGGCAGGCCGATGATGATCTGCTCGCAGGGATTGCTGATGAGCTCATTGATGGGACCCAAGGCGAAGAATCAACACCAGAAGCAACAGAAAACACAAGCCTTGATGGGATCGAAGATATTATTGAGATTGATGATCTCGATGACGATTTCTTGAGCGCACTCGCAGAAGAATCCGCCGTCGAATCCACTGATGAACCCGCTGGTGAACATGTTGACGAAGTTGAATCCGAAGATGCGAGCGAGGATGTAGAGCAACTGCTTGAATCACTCAACCAAGATTTGAACACAGATGCTCAAGCCGACGAGGGTATTGAAGATGCCCAAGAAGAGCCCCAAGAAGAAACCGAGGCTGTAGCTGAAGAAGTCACAGAAGAAGTCGCTGTAGAAGTTGAAGAAGAAGTTGAAGAAATAGCAGCGGAATCGAACGACGATACGACTGAGGCTACAACCCAAGCCGAAATCGACGAACAACCATCATCCGAACCAGAAGAAACACCATCATCAGAACTCGACGACCTTGGATTGGGTGATCTTGATGATGCCCTCGCCAGTGTTGGCGATGATCTCTTGATGGGTGACTTTGAGACGGTCGATGGCGATTTGGTCGATTCTGATTTTCTCGATGAGTCGATTGACCCATCGCTGTTGCTCGATTCGCTTGAACTCGATGCAGCCGTATCTGAGATCGCAGATGGAAACAAACCAGATACCACACCAGAACCAGAACCAGAACCAGAAACGCAAGCCCCAAACGAACAAGCAGATGAACAAGCAGTAGCAGAAGCTCAATCTCCACTTGAATCATCTCCCGAAACACCATCAAAGCCTGCGCCCGAGCCAACAAAGACTCCGCAAGCGCAAGCCGTAGACAAACCCGTCAAACCGCGCGTGTCAGTCAACGCCAAGCCTGCGCTTGAACATGCCGACAATACACTCTCAAGCCTCTCGCCTGATGATGAGGTGATCGAATCGATCTGGGAACGCCTGTTTCATGTGTGTCAGGCGCGAGGCAAACAGTTCCGTAACTTTGCGGTCACTAAAGGCATGCCGATGTCGGCCAAGGCAATCTTCACGCTCTCGAGACCGCTGCATTCCAAGCCCGCCAAGGTACGCGACTCGATCGGGTACATCGCGATCTGGACGCTATTCTTGGCGACCGTGCTGTGGGTCTACACGATGTTCTTCCGAACCACCCCGACACCGGTGCCATCGAAGGCTCCCACGCGGGTGGTCACGCCAGGTGATGATCTTGAGCGGATTGAGAACCAGATGCCCGCCGAATCGCCATAAAAAACAGCTTGTTTGATGAGCCTCAGTATTGAGCCGAGGCCTTTTCATGCGCGAGCAGCGGGGGAGTTCAATCCGCCGAGAAGTTCACAAGCGACTCGTTCCATTCGCGATCAAGCAGATCGAACGCCATGCCCAGCACACGCTGCGATGCCTCATCAAGCGTTGCGCCCTTGCCAAGCTGTGCGAACCAAAGATTCCGCTTCTCAACGCTGTGGATTCGATCAATGTAATCGATCATCGACCACCCCTGCAGATACACATACATCGCATGGTTGTTCGCCTCGCCCCGGAAGTCCGCCAGCAATGCCCACTCGCGAAGATCATCCTTCTTGGCAAGGTTCACTATCCGTTTGTTCTTCGACTCCCAAGAATCGCGGAACAGCCCCGACGCCACCTCGGCGATGCCCTCAAGGGTCCACCACGGGGCGAGGTTAATCTCAGAGCCAAACTCAAAGCTCACCGCATGCCCGATCTCGTGGGCGAGCAGTGGGTCGAGCCGTTCGGTGGTGTAGTTTTCTCTGCCGAGAATCTTAATAGATTCCCCCGGCTCGTTCCAACCAGAAAGCCGATCGGTGTACGACAAATAAATCGACGCCTGAAGCGAAGACATATCGGGATACACCTTGACCACAACTTCCTTGGGCTCAGTCTCCGAATAATCAAACCCCATATTCTCAGCAATCTTGTCACGCAAATGCTCGACACGATCGGCGCAGAGATACGCAAGATCCTCGTGCACAGAGTCGCTATACACACGGACGCCCGGAGTTTCGCCGTCAAAGATGTCCCACGCGCGTCCAGCAAATATCCATTGCCCATTGACCGCGCCGACAGGCTCGAAGAGTGCCTGATAGGCAAAGTGGCGGTCGAGTTCTTCGCCGATGACATGCCAGGCGATCTCGATCGGGGCGATCGCGCTGCCATCGTCTTGTAGCCGGACCGGTTCGTTCCACGCGATCGTGATCTCGACATCATCAACCGGATGCGATTGAAGATCAGTAATCCACGCACGCTGCTCGGTCGCAAACACCGAATCGCTCGGATCGACCAACGCCATATACGCACCGATGTCGGCTTTGACGATCGCCGATTCCATCGCGCTGATGACCTGATTCACACGGATCGATTCGATCGCGTTGCCGGGCAAAGGCGAGTCTGCAAAGACGGCGCTCGATGTTGCACAGACGATGAGGGTGATAATTCTCATTTAGAAGTCGGCCTGCTTTGGAGCTCTTGGGAATGGGATGACATCGCGAATGTTTTGCATGCCTGTGCAGAACTGGACGAGGCGTTCGAACCCGAGCCCGTAGCCTGCGTGTGGGACGGTGCCGTATTTGCGGAGATCTCGGTACCACCAGTAGTCGGCTATGTCGAGCCCCATTTCTTCGATGCGTGCATCGAGGATTGGCAATCGTTCTTCGCGTTGTGAGCCGCCGACGAGTTCGCCGACTCCGGGGACGAGGATATCGACCGCGGCGACGGTTCGGCCAGGCGCACCATCGGTGCCCTCGTCGTTCATCCGCATATAGAAGGCTTTGATGTCCTTGGGATAGTTGATCACCGCGACAGGCTGCTTGAAATGCCTCTCGCTCAGGTACCGCTCGTGCTCGGTCTGCATGTCGATGCCCCACTTGACCTGGTGCTCGAACTTCTCGTTGCAGGTTTCGAGGATCTTGATGGCGTCGGTGTAGGTGATGGTCTTGATAGGGGTCTCGGCCATCATTTTCATGCGGTCGATGATGCCTTTTTCGATGCGGAGATCGAAGAACTTGAGGTCATCCATTCGTTTTTCGAGAAGGTCGCTGGCGCATCGGCGGAGCATGCCTGAGGCGAGGTCGATGTTGTCGTGGAGATCGGCGAAGGCGATCTCTGGCTCGATCATCCAGAACTCGGCGAGGTGGCGAGAGGTGTTTGAGTTTTCGGCTCTGAAGGTTGGCCCGAAGGTGTAGACGCGCGAGAGCGAGCTGGCGTAGGTTTCGACATTGAGCTGGCCTGATACTGTCAGGTGTGATTCTTTGCCGAAGAAGTCTTGGGAGAAGTCGACCTGCCCGTCTTCTGTTTTGGGGATGCTCATGAAGTCGAGTGTGGAAACGCGGAACATTTCGCCGGCCCCTTCGCAGTCGGACCCGGTGATGATCGGGGTGTGGACCCAGTAGAAATCTTGTTCGTCCATGAAGCGATGGACGGATAGGCTCAGCGCGTGGCGGACACGGGCGACGGAGCCGAAGGTGTTGGTGCGGGTGCGGAGGTGGGCGATCTCGCGGAGGTATTCGAAGGAGTGTCGTTTGTTGGAGGCGGGGTAGGTTTCTGGGTCTTCGACCCAGCCGATCACGCGGACGGCGGTGGCTTGGATCTCGACGGTTTGCCCTTTGCCTTGGGATTCGACCAGAACGCCGTCGACTTCGACGGAGCACCCGGTGCCGAGCTTTGAGATTTCATCGTAGTTTGAGAGGTCGTGTCGTGCGACGACTTGGATGGGGTCGAAGCAAGTGCCGTCGTTGATGGCGATGAATGAGAGCCCGCCGTCGGCTTTGGAGTCGCGTTTGGTTCGGACCCATCCTTTAATGGTGAGTTCGATGCCTGGTTCGGCGGCGAATGCGTCTTTGATCTTCATCGATGGCGTGGATGGCATGGTTTTGCTCTATCTGTTGGCTAAAAAATGGATTGTGAGGATTGATGGTAGCTCGTTGGGGGTGGGATGTACGCCGGCGGGTGTTCGGTCCTATAATAACTGTATCATTTGGGACAAATGGTCTCATTGAAGGAGGACGGATGTCGAACGCAGCGTTGTTGTTAGGAATTATTGTCGCGATCATGTGTGTGACGAGCGCATTTCGTGTGCCTCAGAAGTCAGCAAGGATCGCATTGATCTCGCTCGGGATAGCGGTGTTTTTGGTGGGTGTAGTGCTCTCATCGATCCGGTATGTCGATGCATCTAAGGTTGGGATTGTGACGCGCAATGCGCTTGGGCCCGCTCTTGCACCCGGGAAGATCTTGGCGACCAATAACGAGATGGGTATCCAGGCGGATGTTCTTGCTCCGGGTTGGCATCTTTGGTACTGGCCGGTGCTTTTCGACATTGATACGAAGTCTTTGATTGATATTCCTGCGGACAAGATCGGGCTTGTTGAGTCTCGTGATGGTTTGCCTTTGGACGCTGGGCAGGTGTTTGCGCCGGAAGTGACCAATGCTGAGTTCAAGCGGATGATTGAAGACCCCAAGCACTTCCTGACGGCGGGCAATGGGCGGAAGGGGCCACAATCCAATGTGTTGACGGCGGGAAAATACCGATTGAATCCTGAGCTATTCGCGGTGGAGATGGTCGATGCGACGGAGGTGCCGCCGGCGACTGTTGCTGTTTTGAAGAGCAACTTTGGCGATCCGCCATCGCTGAGTGTGATGGTTGCAGAAGGCGACGAGCCTGTGATTTTGGCGAGTGCATCGGAGAAGGGGATTCAGGCTGAGCCATTGCATCCCGGGAAATATCCGGTCAATACGAAGGCGTACTCGGTGTCGATTATCTCGACGCGGGAGACGATTATTCGTTTTACCGCTGGCGAGAAGGGGTATATTGAGCAAGGGGGCAATGCACGAAACCGAGCCAATGCCAATGAGCAGCGTGAGATCACGGTGCGTACGAGCGATGGGTTTACCTTCCCGGTCGATGTGCGTGTGGAGTACAAGATTGAGCCTAAGAACGCACCGGTTGTGGTTGCCAAGCTTGGCGCCGAGATCGAGCCTTTGCTGGCGAAGCTGAACTCGACCGTGCGTGCGATTTTTAGGAACAATGCCGAGAGCGTGAAGGCTTTGGATTATGTGAACCAGCGTTCGATCCAAGAATCACAATCTTTGGCGATGATCTCCAAGGAGATGGCGCGGATGGGCGTGACCATCACAGGCGTGCGTATCGGTGATGTGGGCGACGAAGAAACGCTGGGTGATCTGTTGAATACGCAGCGGGATCGAGAGATCGCGGTGCAGGAGCAGGTCACCTTCCAGGAGCAGCAGAAGGCGGCGATGCAGCAGAAAGAACTCTCCAAGACCTTGCAAGAAGCCGAGGAAGAAAAACGGCTCGCGACCGCTTCGTACGAGGTGAAGATCGCGGAGCAGGATAAAGAGAAGCGGATCATCGAAGCGAAGGCGCAGGCCGAATCGGTAGAGATTGAAGCGACCGCCCAGGCGAATGCGTACAAGATGATCGCCGACCAAATCGGGGCTGCGAATGCGGCGATGATCGAGGTTCTGCGAGTGATCGGTGAGCATCGCATCGAGATCACCCCCCGCGTGATGGTCACCGGCTCAGCCGACGGCAACTCCAGCGGCGAGACCGTCGCACTCATCGGAACGATGCTCGATCAAATGGTCAAGGACGCAGAAGACGAGAACTAATCGTATCCGTATCTATATGAAGGATTCTTTTCAAAGCCCGCTGTACATCGCAGCGGGCTTTTTATTGTCTATCCTTTTCCCGATGACACACGATGACGATATCAATCCGATCTCCCCGATGGGGCTCACCCTCGCAGCCTTCCAAGAACGCTGCACAGCCGACGGAATCGGACGAGGCAAAGCAAAGCAGGGCTACAAAGCAATCCTCTGCGATGGACTCATGGAATCCACCATCGCCAAGATCGAGATGCCCACGATCGTCACCCGCCAAGAAGAACCCGGCGACGAAGGCACCACCATCAAGTTCGTCCAACGCCTGCCAAACCCAAATCACCGCCTCGCCGATCGCGGGATCGACTTCGACGATATCGAATCCGTCATCATCCCCATGGTCGGGCGATCCGGAAGCAAGACCCACACGCTCTGCGTTTCGTCCCAGGTCGGGTGTGCGCTGGGGTGTGATTTCTGCGAGACCGCCCAGATGGGATTAATCCGATCCCTCACCGCCGCCGAGATCGTCGCCCAATGGTGGGCAGCCAAGTTCATCGAAGGAATCCACATCGACAATATCGTGTTCATGGGCATGGGCGAGCCAATGGACAACCTCGACGAAGTCCTCAAGGCAATCGAATGCCTCACCGATCACAACGGCATAAACATCCCAATGAGCGCCATCACAATCTCAACCGTTGGCCGAGTCGACGGCCTACAACGAATCAAAGAACTCGTCCAAGTCCGCGGATGGAAACGCCTCGGGCTCGCGTTGTCCCTCAACGCATCAAATGACGAGGTGCGGTCGAAGTTGATGCCGATCAATAAAAAATGGAATATGCAAGCCCTCCAAGACATTCTTCTTGAGCTGAGAGAGGTCCGGGGCGGACGCAAGATCATGATCGAATATGTGCTCATCCCGGGCGTGAACGATGCTGACGAACACGCGATCGAACTCGCCGCATGGATGCAACCGTTCTCGAAGGACCCCACACGAGAAAAAGGAAAAGGGCACGGCGGGCTGCTCAACATCATCCCCTATAACCCCCGCCGAAACTCCCCATGGCCCGCACCAACCGAGGAGCAGACGGACCAGTTCGTCACACGCCTTATGAAACTCGGGCTCTTCGTCAACCGGCGCCGAACCAAAGGCCGAGACTCAATGGCCGCCTGTGGCCAGCTCGGCACCGCCGAAATCCGTAAACGCCAGCTCGTCCAAATGAAAACCTCAGCTCGCAAAGACCAATCAACAAATCCATGAGCACCACCCTCCGAAGATTCCGAACACCCAAACAGATCGCACTCGCGATCTATTTGGTCCTGCTGATCGTGTCGCACCTCTTCCAATCATTCACCGGCGGGATGAACGATGCACTCTTGCCAGGCAGAGATCGACCATCAGTAGAAATCCCGAACCGAGGATACGACGGCGAAGCAATCCAAGATGAAACACTCCGCGTCGTCTACCAACAGTGGGGCGCATCAACAAGACAAGGCCCCACAACAAACACCCCCATCCTGCTCATGCACGGCGCACCAGGCATGGGCACAGACTTCGCTCGAATCGGTGGGCTGCTCACTACGCACAACCGATCCGTCTACGCGCCCGATCTCGTCGGCTTCGCACAATCAGAAATGGGCGACAATGTGTCCTATCGCGTGCAAGCCAAACACATGTTCTCATTCCTCGATGCAATGGCGGTCGATCGCGTCCACCTCGTGGGCTGGTCCAACGGCGGCGGTGTCGGCATCCGCATGGCCGACCTCGATCCAGACCGGATCGCCTCATTGACAATGCTCGCATCCGTCGGTGCACAAGAAACCGAAGGCTCGGGCTCATATTTCTTCGAACATGTAAAGTACGCTGTCGGACTCGGTGTCGTCGGGTTTGTCCCCGATCTAATCCCGCATTTCGGCGTGCTCGGCACACGAGATTTACGGATCGGATGGCTCTGGAGCTTCTGGGATTCTGACCAACGAGAACTCACCCAAATCATGCCCACAATCACCACCCCCGTGATGATCCTCCACGGGCGAGATGACCCCCTCGTCGCAGCATCGGGCGCAGAGCTCCATCACGAAATGATGCCAACTTCCAAGCTCGTCATGCTCGACGCCTCACACTTCTTGCCATTCATGCAGGCACAAGAAACCGCCACCTACCTCAACGCGTTCTTCACGCGCCACGACCAACCCGCGATCGCCCCCGAAACAACCTACCTCAACCTCGCTCCAATCCCAACCCGCCACGCCACCGATGCCGCATTGCACACGCTCGCCGATTGGATACGCACCGTGCCATGGTGGGCACAACTCATCGTCATCGTGGTGCTCGTGAGATATTGCACGACCGCCGGGCTCGCACTCACCATGATCTTCACCGCCATGATGCGCATCGACTTCGCCGTCGCCATCTTAGGAATGATGCTCGGGCGGACATGGTGGCTCATGCGCGGCGCTCATCGCATCGATCGCCCGTGGACATTCTGGGGCTGGATCCGAGGCGTCGCCTACATTCTCCCAGTCTTCCTCGTTGGTTTGTCGAGCGCCGGAATCACAATACATCTCACCGAACGCATCGGGGTCATCGGCTTTATGCTCGGTTTCCTCCTGTTCCTCGCCGTGCTCTCGGCGATGCGCCTGATCGTCACATGGGAAGGGCGACAGCGAATCAAAGGCGAATACAACCGCATCACCAACCACGAATACTGGCTCACCGGCCTGGTCTATCTCCCCATGCTCTGGTGGGGAATCAAACGCATGATCCGACGACGATGGCTCATCGAACTCACCTCCGTCAACCCCGGATACGCACACGACGGCGGCATCATGTGCGAATCAAAGATGGACATCAACCATAAACTCGGCGACCCCACAGCCAACGACCAAGCCGTGCTCCACTGCGTGCTCATCAAAGAAAACACAAACCCACAAACCAGAATCAACGCAGCCATCGATGCCCTCCGAAACGACAACCAACTCGCAGGATTCCCGGTCTTCTGCAAGCCTGACCAGGGCGAACGCGGGCGAGCCGTCGAGATGATCGAATCAGAATCCGAGCTCATCGCCTACTGCAAAGCCAACGAAGAACCATTCGTCATCCAACAACGCCACGCCGGCGAAATGGAAGTCGGCGTACTCTGGGTGCGCCATGTCGAATCGATCACCGATCCAGAATACACCGCCCCATCCGGGTTCATCTACGCAATCACCATCAAACACTTCCCATTCGTCGTCGGCGATGGAAAGCGATCGGTCCGCCGACTCATCCTCGGGCACAAACGCTACCGAGCACAAAGCAGAATGTTCATGACCCGGATGAGCAACCAGCTCAACGCCGTCCCCCAAGCAGGCGAAGAAATCGCACTCGGCATCGCCGGCAACCACGCCCAAGGCGCCATGTTCACCGACGGCCAACACCTCATCACAGATGAGCTCTCCGCAAGAATAACCCAAATCGTTGATCGCTTCGTCGACGACCAAGGCCGAGGATTCGACATCGGAAGATTCGATCTCCGCTGCGATTCTCTCGAACAACTCGCCAAAGGCCAAGGCTTCGGCATCGTCGAACTCAACGGGCTCACCAGCGAACCAACAAACCTCTACGACCCAAAGCGATCGATCCGATGGGCATGGAGCATGCTCTTCGGCTACTGGAAACACGCCGAAAAAATCGCCCAAGCACGAATCAACACAAACACCGGCGAAATGGTCGACAAACAATCCTGGAAAAAAATCCGAGGCGCTCTTATCCGAGTCATGTGTACCTAATCCAAAGGCAGTCCACCCAGAGAAGTAATCCACAATACCAATCGACATCCTCCCCAGCGAATCACCGCAAAACCCACCATAAGGCATAGAAGACCATATTCACTAATGCCCAAGAGCAACCCAGACAAACCTCTCACTGAATCATCAAGAGATCACACTGCATCCGCAGTGCTGATCATCCTGATCTTCATCGTCGGCAACTTCGCGCCCACATGGATCCAATCCACCCAGTGGTACTCTGCGATCGTGTCCGATTGGGTCTACGAACTCCGCGCCCTTGCCAAACCCATCTCAAGAATGCTCATCATCCTGCTGGGCACATGGTTCCTCCTAGGTATCCACCCAAAGCAACTTCCCAACGCACTCACCCTCAACCCCGGCTGGCGTAAGCTCGGTTTAGGCATCGCACTGGGCACCCTCTTCTCACTCCCGCTCCTCATCGTGGGGGCCCTGGGCGGAATCAACGATAGCCTCGAACTCCGATCCCTCCCGTTCAACTCGCTCGCCCCCGGAGTCTTCGAAGAAATCTTCTTCCGAGCCTTCGCCTTCGGGTTGCTCGTCCGCCTCGCAAACTGGCGCATCTGGCCCGCCGCCATCTTCACCGCTGTCTTCTTCGCCCTCGCCCACCTACACATCGATCGTATCGCATCGCTCGATCTCTCAGGACAGCTCATGCAAACGGGCATCATCACCGCCAGCGGCTCCTTCTACGCCTGGCTCTACGCCAAGTGGAAGTTCAACATCTACCTCCCAATCACCATGCACACCCTGCTCGATCTCAGCTGGCAACTCTTCAGCATGGACCAATCCCCGCTGGGCACTGCAGGGCTCATCGCCGCAACGACACTGACCTTCATGATCCCAACAATCATCACGATTCGAAGAATGAGAAGATCAAAGTTGTGAATGAATAAAAACGCAGGCGGACGCTAGCTCTGCAGTTCAGCTCTCAAAGCCCCTGCCAATTTCTCAAAGTCCCCAACCGTATTAAACAACTGACAACTCACCCGCATCACCCGCCCATGAACCCCAGGCAGATCCCAGATCGGCACCTGAATCCCATGATTCAGATACAACCGATCCCAAAGCCCCTCGCCCATCAACGCGCCCGGCTCGCAAACACCCGGCAATGGAATTCCAACCATCGTCCCGATCATCGACTCAGGCACCTGTTGATCAATCCCGATTGCCTCGCAGATCAGCTTCGCGCCGTGCACAACCAGATCATGGTTCCGCTGGCGAAGCTCATCCCACCCGCCCGCCATCTGCGATCCCATATGCGCAATCGCCACAGGCACAACCAGATTCCCCGTGTAGTCATTGGTCCCGACATAATCAAAGTCACACAGATACGCCTTGCGATCCGCCCGGGCTTCATGCTCCCGACACGAAAGCACCATCGGCTTGAACCCGTCCTGCCGATTCGGTGAAGTATAAATAAACCCAGTGCCCTTAGGCGTCGCCAACCACTTATGACAGCTCGCCGCGTACCAGGTCGGATCAATATCACTGATATCCAACGCGATCTGCCCCGGCGTGTGCGCCCCATCAACAAAGCTCAAGATCCCGCGCTCGTTCGCCGCCGCCACGATCTCTTTCACCGGCAGCACCAAAGCCGAAGCGCTCGCGATATGCGAAACCATCACCAGCTTCGTGCGATCAGTCATCGCCGACACCACCGATTCGATCACCGCTTGGGGGGTCACATTCGGGAACGGCACCTTGGCAACCGTCACCACCGCCCCCGTCGCCCGGCAGATCTTCCCCAGCTCATTCATCGTCGCCATGTACTCATGATCCGTCACCAGAATCTCATCGCCCGCCGACAACTCAAGATTATTGAGCACCGTCGCCACCGCGAAGGTCCCGTTGGAGACCAGCACCAGATCCTCCGCCCGCACATTGACAAACTTGCCCAACGCCTCGCGCGTATCGTCGGAGTAAAACTCCAGATCCGATTTAAAGAACCGAACCGGATCGGCTTCCAATCGCCGCTGCAACTCCCGCTGTGCCACGCCCACAGCCTCCGGGCAGCACCCATACGACCCATTATTGAGCTGAATCAGCCCTTCCCGAATCGGGAACCGTGCAGGCTCCGAAATCCGATGAGCGACAAACTCAATAATCGGCTCGGCGCGAGCAGATCCAGGAAGTGGGGGGCGAACATCAGAGGTCGAACGGTCGGGAATCATTGTTTCATTGGGCATTATCTAGCCTATCGGTGCAACAAGGAAAAGTTCCATAATGGATAACACGCGGACCTAAAGATTCTCGTTTCGGGTATAGTTTGTCCATGAACACCCTCCTCAAAGCCATCGCCCTCACATGTATTTCCGCCCAGTGCCTCGCCGGACTCGATGACGATCGAGCCAAAGCAGTTCCAACCCTCAAGCAAATCACCGCCGAGCAAGACTGGATCGCACGATCCCCCCAAAGCCCCCGCTGGCTCATCGATGGCTCAGCCATCCGCTTCTCCACCCGCCGCGAAGGGCTCGTCGGGCGCGACTTCTCCGATTCATACCTCCTCTTCATGAGCAGCCTCGACGCCGACCCCGCAATGATCACCCCCGAAAACCCAGGACCCTATTTCCTCAACTCAGGCGACTGGAACACCGACGCCACCCTTCGCCTGCTCACAAACGCCGGCGACCTCTTCCTTTATAACACCACCGGCCAAACCACCACCCAACTGACACAAACCTCCGCAAGAGAATCATCCGCCTTCTTTTTAACAGACAACTCATCCGAATCAAACCGCTACGCCTTCTCCCGCAATGGCCAATGGCTCATCCGCTCGCTCGATACCAACTGGGAGTTCCAAGCCGCCGACATCAAGTTCACCGACGCCCCAATGGATAAAGAAGACCCAGACTACGACTACCTTCAGCAGCAACAACGCGACCTCTTCAAAATCATCACCCTCGAAGACCAACGCACCGAACTCCGCGAAGATGACCGCAAAGCCTGGCGCGACACCAACCCAACATCAGTCCCCGGCCCCTTCTACCTCGGCAAAAAGAACCGCTCGATGGGCACCTCCCTAAGCCCTTCAGGAAACCACATCCTCGTCACCACCGCGCCATCAAAGCGCAAAGACTCCAAAAACGACATCATGCCCAACTATGTCACCGACGATGGCTATGTCTCCACCCGCTCCGTCCGCACCAAAGTCGGACTTGCACACGAAACCCCAATCCAACTCGTCCTCATCGATCTCAAAAACGAAAAAATCATCAACCTCTCCCTCGACGATCTCCCAACAATAAAAGAAAACCCCCTCGCCTGGCTCAGCAAATCTGAGCCCGGCGAAGAAACCGAAACAGAACCCGACGAAGAAGCAGCCGACGAAACCGAATCAGAAGACTCAGAAAAAAAGCCAGAAGCAAAGCCCCGCCCAGTCTCCTCCATGGGCGTCCGATGGAACGACGCAGGCACCACCGCCGCCGTCATGCTCATCTCCCACGACAACAAAGACCGCTGGATCGTATTGATCGATACCACAGATCTGAATGAAGACAACGAACCAACCCTCACCGTCGCCCACCACCTTAGAAACGAAGCATGGATCGGCTGGGGATTCAACACCTTCGGCTTTGTCCCAACCACAAACACCCTCTACTACCTCTCCGAAGAATCAGGCTATGGCCACCTCTACACACGAACACCAGACGGAACAGCAACTCAACTCACCACAGGCAACTTCGAAGTCCGCTCACTCACATTCACAAACGACGGCTCCCTCGCATACCTCCGCACAAACAGAACACACCCAGGCATCCAAGAAATCGAACGCCTAAACCTCAACACCGGTGCCCTCACCCCAATCACAAACATGGCAGGCACCGTCGAGTCCTTCCGCCTCTCCCCCGACGAATCAAAGCTCGTCCTCACCTACTCCAACATCAACTCCCCACCCGAACTCTACCTCCTCAACCTAGAACCAAACGCAACTCCAACCCGCATCACCAAGACCATCACCGACAAGTTCCTCAGCTACAACTTCCAAACCCCCGAAATCGTCCCCATCCCCTCAACCCACACCGACCAACCAATCTACACCCGCCTCTACCTCCCCGACGCA
Source organism: uncultured bacterium (assembly GCA_913062615.1). Taxonomy (GTDB): domain Bacteria; phylum Planctomycetota; class Phycisphaerae; order Phycisphaerales; family UBA1924; genus UBA1924. Next base: position 21,471 of record CAJXXI010000020.1, read on the forward strand.
ACCAAGTTCAAAGGACCACGCCCCGTCGTCCTCTTCTCCCACGGCGCAGGCTACCTCCAACACGCCAACTACGAGTGGTCCTATTACTCCCGCGAACACATGTACCACACAATCCTCACCAACCTCGGGTTCATCGTCATCGCCCCAGACTTCCGCGCATCCTCAGGCTACGGCCGAGACTGGCGCACCGCCATCTACCGAAAAATGGGCTACCCAGAACTCGAAGACTTCAAAGATTGCATCGACTTCGTAGTAGCCAACCACAACGCAGATCCTGAAAATGTCGGAATCTACGGCGGCTCCTACGGCGGATTCATGACACTCATGGCCATGTTCCTCGAACCAGAAACATACAAAGCAGGAGCCGCACTCAGATCAGTCACCGACTGGCGACACTACAACCACGGCTACACCTCCAACATCCTCAACAACCCAGAAGTAGACCCCGAGGCCTACGATCTCTGCTCCCCAATCAACCACGCCCAAGGTTTACAAGGCCACCTCCTCATGCTCCACGGCATGCAAGACAACAATGTCGTCGCCCAAGACATCATCCGCCTATCCCAACGCTTAATAGAACTAGAAAAACAAAACTGGGAACTCGCCCTCGCCCCAATAGAACCCCACGGCTACCACGAACCCTCCTCCTGGCTAGACCAAATGCGTAGGATTCACAAGCTGTTTACTGATGAGTTGTCCGACTAATCCGGGTGCCATGGCTTGACCGTCCCCGGCAAGCCGTGTATTTCAAACATCGAATTGTGATCCGATTTCATGTTTGAGATGGCATCTAAATTTTCAAGAAACCCGTGGCCCCATATTGCGCGCGATAAGCAGTTTAGTTTATTTAGGTGGTTTTGGGGTTTGGATTCTCTGTGACCCTTCGTTGATTAAAACATTTGATGGAGCCGGCGAAGCTTTGGGCGGTGGACCACCTGCCTTTGTATTTTGCTGGTTCGAGGGTGCAGGTGTTGAGGGTGCCGGCGGAGGGGTGGTTTCATCTTTGGCCATTGCAATTTCCGATCGTTTCTAATTTTGAGAGACTCAAATTGTATCTGCTACCCTGAGATTCAGAATTGTTCTTCGC
>CAJXXI010000021.1 GCA_913062615.1 uncultured bacterium
TGCGCTTGGCAGCATGGTTAATAATATTTCGTCATTTAGATTCATGGCTCGCGAGGTAATGTTGCTTATCGTATTTAATTGCGCGTTTAACTCTATTTGTTTGACCATGGTTTTTTCCCCTTCCACCGCCATCACTTGTTTAAAGTGTCGCGCCATGGGCAAGCTGAAATTACCAATGCCGGCAAATAAATCCAATAAGGTTTCAGTGTCTTTTGGCTGTATCCAATCAATGGCCATTTCGACCATTTTGCGGTTCATGTTGCCGTTACCTTGAATGAAATTTTTCACGGTAAATTCTAAAACGTCACCCTGCATTTTAAAGTTTAAAGGCTCTGGGTTTTCTGGCCATAAACATTCAAGCCCTTGTTCTTCATCACCCTGCACATGCAGTTGAATTTGGTGTTTTTGAGCAAAGATTTTAAGCGCTTTAATGTCGTTTTTAGTTAATATTTTTAAATAGCGTAATACCGCTGCATCGCTGTTATCTGCGGTAATTAAATCAAGCTGAGTAATGCGCGGCTTGGATTCAAGCTTGTTAATTAACTCACGCATGGGGGAAATTAACGCCGACAACGATGCCGTTAAAACTGGGCATTCATCAATGGCCGCTAAATGGCGATTATTATGCTCACGAAAACCAATGATAATTTCATCTTGCTGCTTACGATAACGCACCCCTAAACGCGCGCGCCGACGATAGCCAAAGCCATCGCTTTCAAGGGCTGGCTGCCACGGAATGTCGTTTAATTTTAACTGCCGCGTCAGCTGTTGATCTAAGGTGTTTTGCTTGTAAGAAAGCTGCTTATTAAGCTGCAAATGCTGCAACTGGCAAGCACCACATCTTTTGTAATGGGGGCACAATGGCTCTATGCGTTCATCACTTGGACTGATAATTTCAAGTAATTTACCTTGGTCAAAACGCCGACCGGGGTTATCTATGCTTACCTTGACGGTTTCACCGGGTAAGGCGTCAGCCACAAACAAGACTTTTTCCAAGCTGCGGCTCACACCTTGTGCTTCGTAGCTTAAATCGTGGATTTCCACTTCAACCATTTGGACAGGCGTGGAACCCGCTTGTTTACTGCGTAATGGTTTGTTTCGCGCTTTTTTATTGTGTCTGACAATGGCCACAAATGTGCCTCTTTTATAGACTTTAAACTGGGGGCTAATATGGCCTTATTAAGAAAAATATCAAGGGCTTTAAGCACTAATTTCACAAAGGAAATAGCCGCTAAAACAAAAGCTGAATGCCTCTTTATGAGTGATACTAGCATGTACTTACCTGCCACCGCGTGCTAACGTTTGTGCATACAAAAAGTTAGGGCATTTTTATGGATACTAGAATTCAATTTCGAGTTAACGAAGAAACAAAACACCTCGCTCAACAAATGGCGAAAAGCCAAGGCCGCACTATTAGTGATGCCTGTCGCGACCTCACTGAGCAACTTGCCGATCAACAACGTAAAGTGGCCTCCCATGATGCCTGGCTAACAGCGCAGGTAAATTTAGCGTTTGATAAAATTGACTCCGCTGAGGCTGTTTTTATTGAGCATAAGGACGCTAAATTAAGCATGGCAGAGCGCAAAGCTAACATCCGCAAGCAAAAAGGTTAGCAAATGATTTATTGGGAAGAAGAATCTCTCAACGACCGCGAAAAAATATTTGAATTTCTTTATGGTTTTAATCAAGAAGCCGCCGAAAAAACAGATCAACTCATTGAAGAAAAAGTAGAGGGCTTACTGCAACAGCCCTTAATCGGGGTGCAACGCGATGGACTAAAAGGCAGGTTGTTAATTATTCCTGAACTATCAATGATCGTATCCTATTGGGTTGATCAGTCCAATATTCGTATCATGCGAGTTCTTCATCAGAAGCAGAAATTCCCTGCATAGCGTCATAAACAAAAGGCATTACCGGCAAATATAAAACAAGCTTAACTGTAAATTCCCGTAGATAAATAACGGTCACCGCGATCACAAATAATGGTGACAATCACTGCATTTTTTACCGTTTTACTCAGTTTTAACGCAGCACTGACGGCCCCGCCCGAACTGACGCCGCAAAAAATGCCTTCTTTGCGAGCTAAATCTCGCATGGTGATCTCGGCTTCTTGCTGGTCGATGTCCATTACGGTATCAACTTGTGCCGCATCAAATATTTTTGGCAGGTACGCTTGCGGCCAGCGCCGAATACCCGGAATAGACGACCCTTCTTTTGGCTGTAAACCCACTATTTCAACGTTTGGATTTTGCTCCTTCAGGTAACGGCCCGTACCCATAATGGTGCCGGTGGTGCCCATGGCGCTGACAAAGTGCGTCACGGTGCCTTTTGTATCGCGCCAAATTTCTGGGCCGGTGCTTTCATAATGGGCAATGGGATTATCCAAATTAGAGAACTGATCCAAGACCGTGCCTTCGCCTTTTTGCTGCATGTTTAGGGCTAGGTCCCGCGCGTATTCCATGCCCTGTTCTTTTGTCACTAAAATGAGTTTGGCACCATAGGCTTCCATGGCCCAGCGTCGCTCCATGCTGAGGTTATCAGGCATGATCAAAACCATGTTATAGCCTTTTATGGCTGCGGCCATGGCAAGGGCAATGCCGGTATTGCCACTGGTGGCTTCTATTAGGATATCCCCTGGTCTGATTCCCCCCCGTTTTTCAGCTCTTTCGATCATGCTTAAAGCTGGGCGGTCCTTGACCGAACCTGCCGGATTGTTACCTTCCAATTTTAATAAAATAACATTGCCACGATCAGCCAAATCCACGTCAAGACGCTGCAACCTGACCAAAGGTGTGCCACCAATAAAATCTGCAATTGTGGGGAAATCCATACTTAACCCGCTTATATAACCATTTAGGTGAATAATACCTATATATGACGGCCATTAGTAATATCAAAAGGCAATTTGCTTATGCCTTTATAAGAATTACGCAGCATAAATGGCGATATAACCTGCATTTAAGCTAGAATAGCGCCTCTATTTAATCAGGGGGATGCAGCAAAAATGAAGCATTGGGGCACTCAAAAGCGCTTATTGATTATTACCCTGCTGCCCGGCTTAATCATTGCTGTGGCATTAGGCGGCTATTTTAGTTTTGAGCGCCACCAACAATTACAAGATCACGCCACCGCACAAGCCATTTTACTCAGCCGTCAGCTGGCCATTCATTCCAGTGAATTATTTAATCAAGCAAACCCCAGCCAAGTGGCCCTGAGTGACTATTTAAACCTGCCGCAATTACGTGCCTTGGCTTTACTCAATAACAAACAAGAAATCATTATTACGGTGGGGCCTCAAATGCTCGCCCCGTCATCAAAACGAATCATCGAATACGAAACTCACCGCTTTTATACCGCAAACAGCCTGCGCATTCAGGCCCCTATTTTTAGCCAAGGTGATCCACTGCACAGCCAACTATTAGGCTGGGTTGAATTAGAATTTCACCGTGAACTCACCACCATTGCGCAATATAAGTCTTTATTGATCAGCCTATTATTGGTCATCGCAGCAGGGTTACTGGCCCTTTATTTTGCTTACCTTGCCAGTACCCGTATAACCAGACCCATGAAGCATGCGGCCACCGCATTAACTCAATTAGAAAACGGCAATTTTGAAAGCCGCATTCCGTTAAGTGAACAAGATGAATTTAGTGAATTAACCCATATCATTAATTCCATGGCCGCCAGCTTGCAACGTGCCCAGCAAGAACAACAAGACAGCGTAGAGCAAGCCACGCAAGACTTAAAAGAAACCATGGAAGAAATGGAAGTTCAAAACATTGAATTGAACTTAGCCCGTAAAGAAGCCCTGAACGCCAGCAAAACCAAATCGGATTTTTTGGCCAACATGAGTCATGAGATCCGTACGCCGCTCAATGGGATTTTGGGTTTTACAGACATGCTCTTGCGTGATGACGAACGGACCACCGAGGAGGACCGCGCCCAATGGCTCGGAATCATCCAATCGAGCGGACAACATCTGCTCCAACTCATCAACAACATCCTCGACATCTCGAAGGTTGAATCTGGCGAGATTGATCTGGAGATGACCCCTTGCGATCTGACGAGCACACTCACCTACCTTGCATCGGTGATGCGGATTCATGCGACTGACAAGATGATCGATCTCAAGGTCGAGAGCTCTGGTCGGCTGCCCAAATCGATCATCACCGATCCGACACGGTTCCGTCAGATTTTGACGAACCTTGTAGCCAACGCGATCAAGTTTACTGATACCGGCTCTGTCACCATGCGCACCCATCTGCGCGACACCGGCGACGAGCAGGTGGCGATCATCATCGAAATCATCGATACCGGGATGGGGATACCCGAAGACAAACTCGAATCGATCTTTGAGCCTTTTTCACAGGCGGAAAGTTCGATCACCCGCAACTTTGGAGGCACCGGGCTTGGGCTGACGATCAGCCGAAACCTAACGATGGCGATGGGAGGCACGCTGTGCGTTTCAAGCATCGAAGGCGCCGGTTCAACCTTTACGGTCTCATTGCCGATCGGCAGAGCGAGCGAAATTGAATATCAGGAAGACTCCCAGAACGAATCCGCCCATTGTGATCAAGCGCCAATAACCAAGAAATCTGTCAAGGATCGTCTCAGCGGGCATGTGCTTCTCGTTGACGATGGGCAGACCAATCGACAACTTATCAGCTTGATCCTCAAACGAGCTGGGGCGAAGGTGACGACCGCCAACAATGGGCAAGAGGGGTTTGATCGAGCGACCAAGACCGACTTCGATCTGATCCTGATGGACATGCAGATGCCGATCATGGACGGGTATACCGCATCGACCATGCTCCGCGAGCACGGCATCACCACGCCGATTATTGCACTCACCGCCAGCGCAATGGCACGCGATCGCAAGCGATGTATAGGAGCAGGATGTAGTGATTATCTCACCAAGCCGGTGAATATCGAAGAGCTGATCGACCACGCGGCACAATGGATGAATAACCCCAAAGCTCTGAGCCAAGCCGACGACGAGACTGATACAACCCGAGTTTCGCCTCAAACGAGTTCGGCTTTGGTTTCAACATTGCCTATGGATGATCCGGAGCTCCGCGAGATCGTGCTGAGTTATATCGAGTCGCTTCCTGAGCAGCTTACCGATATCGAGCTTGCCCACGAGAACGAAAACTATCTTCTTCTTTCGAGTATTGTCCACAAGTTCATCGGGCTAGGTGGCATGGTCGGGCTTGAGCCATTGACTGTTGCAGCGATCGCGTTGAAAGAATGTGTGCTCTGTGAAGAGTTCGAGGAGATTGCTCATGCGATCGCCGAGCTCCGCGATATCACAGCACGGGCCCAACGGGGGGCAATGGAACTACCTCCGCTCAATGCGGATCCTTCCTAACACCCGCCTTGGTACTACATGCCATTGCAGTGGTCATTGCAAATACCCCGGTGTTGACCATATAGTTCTCCCAGTCGCATCCGTAGCTCAGCTGGATAGAGCAATGGTTTCCTAAACCATAGGTCGGAGGTTCGAGCCCTCTCGGGTGCGCTTTGAGTGAGCAGCAACCATCTAATGAGCCCTCGCGCGCGTTGCCCGATCGTGGGCACCTGTTAACCGAGCAGCGGAACGACCGCTCGGCGGGTCTTGATGCGTGTTCGACGATCGATTGCCTTGCCATCATCAATGATGAGGATCAGCGGATCGCTGGGGCGGTGCGGGATCAGATTGTGCATATCGCAGCGTTGACCGAATTGGTCATCGAGGGCATCCGTGCCGGTGGGCGATTGATCTATCTCGGCGCAGGAACCAGCGGCAGGCTCGGGGTGCTTGATGCTTCGGAGTGTCCGCCGACCTTTCAGACCGATCCGTCAACCGTGATCGGGATCATCGCTGGCGGCGATCGTTCGCTGAGGAAATCATCCGAATCCAAAGAAGATATCCCATCGGGTGCACACGATGAGCTCGATCAACTCAAGGTCAATGAGCACGATGTGGTGCTCGGGATCGCGGCGGGCGGGACAACGCCTTATGTCCTCGGCGGGGTCGAATATGCAAAGGCACTGGGCGCGAAAACCGGGCTGATGACCTGCACGCCAATGGACAAACCGCTCTGGTGCGATGTGTTGATTGCGATCGAGACCCGAGCCGAGGTATTGACGGGTTCGACGCGGATGAAGGCGGGGACCGCGACGAAGATGTGCCTCAACATGATCACGACGGGTGCGATGGTGGGATTAGGCAAGACCTATTCAAACATGATGGTCGATCTGCGGGCGAGCAATGACAAGCTCAAGGACCGGGCAGCACGGATCATCTCGCACATCACCGGCGTCGATCGATCGATCGCGCTTGGCCTGCTTGCCCAAGCGAACAACATGGTCAAGCCTGCAATCGTGATGCACACGCAGGGCGTGACATACTCACAAGCATGTCGGCTCTTGGATGAATGCGACGGGCACCTGAGGCGTGTGATTGGAGAGAAACCATGAGCATGGAGCAGCTTGTTGGTTCGATGCTGATGTTTGGTTTCCGCGGCGGGTCGCTTGGCGAGCGGGAAACACGGGAGGATATCGCCGAGCTCAAAGCGATCGGCGTGCGCGGGGTGATCCTGTTCGATCACGATATCGCGGGGAGCTCCAAGCGCAATATCCACTCGCCCAATCAACTCCGCACACTGATCGGAGAGCTGCGCAACGAGCTGGGCAGCGATCTGATCATCGCGATCGATCAAGAGGGCGGGGCGGTCGCCCGGCTCGATGGACACAACGGGTTCTTGCCCACGATCAACGCCGCCGAGTTCGGGTCGATGGTCGAGATAGATCAGGCCCAGTATGCGGACAAGCAGGCCAAGCAGCTCGCCAAGTGCGGGATAGATCTCAACTTTGCGCCCTGCGTTGATTTGGCGATCGAGCCTGGCTCGCCGATCATTGCGGGCAAAGGGCGGGCGTATGGTGCTTCGATCGCAAAGGTCGCGCGTTGTGCGCACATAGTGATTGATGCGCATCAGCGTGCTGGGGTGCGTTGCTGCATCAAGCATTTTCCTGGTCATGGGTCGGCGCTGCTCGATTCGCATCTGGGCGTGAGTGACATCACCAGCACGCACACACCCGATGAGCTTGAAATCTTCCGTATGTTGATCGATCAGCATCAAAGCCGCATTGCGGTGATGAGTGGGCACCTGATGCACACGCAAATCGACCCGGACATGCCCGCATCGCTCTCGGCGAAGCACACGACAGAAACACTCCGCAGCGGGCTTGGATTCACGGGTGTGGTCGTCACGGATTCACTCGATATGCGAGCGATCCGGGATCAGTTTGGCGAGGGTGAGTCGGCCGTATCTGCGATCAATGCGGGGGCGGATCTGATTCTCGATGGGCTCAATGCACCGGGGTATCGCGAGCCGGGGGCACCGTCGCGGATCGCCAGATCTATCCTTGAATCAGTCTCCAAAGCGAGGCTGATCGAGTCGCACGATCGGCTTGATCGGTTTTTCAAACCGGTTGCTCGCGCGGATGTTTGAATCCGATAACAGCTGAATTACAGGCTATTTTTGGCTTGTTATCTGGTGAATGGTCATCGAACTCTGCAAATGGGTGGTCATGGACCATGATCTGTGGTCGTCTACAACCAGCTATGTGTGTACAACCAAAAAATATGATCGGCATCGTCGCAGCATTGGGTCTCGCTGTGGTTCTTGGCAGCGTGCTTGGTGGGTGTGGACAAGGACGCTATGGAGCTTCCGGTTCATATACTTGGTCGGCGCCACCCAGGCTCGCAGCGGGAAATAGTGGATCGAGCAGCGCGGTGATCGTGGCTCCTGGTCGGGCGAACGGGCAGTTCTTCGGATATGCCCAGGGGTATGCGCCAGAGTACGATCGGCGCGATGCATCGCTCAATATCACCGAGAGTGATCCGTATGCGGGTTGGCTTGGGTATCCAGAGCGTGAGCGGACATCGCTTGAAGATCAGCGATCGTATTATACGAGCCGAAGCGCAGATCGGTATACCTTTCCACGCGTTGCCCAAAGGCCATACAACAATCGTCGCCCGAGCAGTCAGCGAAAGAGCGGCCGACGAAACTCCTACAACTCTGATCATCGTGGGCAACACCACCGGTAAGCATGAGCATCTTTGGACTTGAGAACAGTCCAAAAAAGGAGGAGGCCGATCCGTTTGAACAGATCGGCCTCACACCAACACCAACATGCATCGTCACTTGTCTATATCATTGCTTGCTTAGTCATAGAGTGCTGCGGTGATTGGCAGCTCGACTGCGCGAAGCTGGAGCGATGTTTCGATCCGGAAGTTTGAGCCTCTGTATCGGCGTTCGGCGTGGAAGATATCAAGCGTGTGTGTCCTGCCGTCTTCGAGCCATTCGAGTCGATCAAGGTCGAGGAACTGTTCTCGCTTGGGATGCAGCCCGCCGAGGTCGACCACAAGACGCCCATCGATAAACACCCATACATCGTCATCGCCGGTGAACTTGAATATCTGCCCGGTTTCACGATGATATGTGAACACGGTATTGATTTCGGTGGTGAAGTGGTAGTTGCGGTTATCTCGGAAGTTGCCGTAGAGTTCGCCGTTGATCGGAAGGAACCACCCGCCCGATTGATGTTCTTCGTCGACACTGCTGTCAAAGACATACCGGTCGGTATCGCCGACGCGATTGAGCGTGAGCGAGATGGCCTTTGAGAGATTTACACCTGGCACATCGCGGTACCACTGGTCGAATCGATCTGACGAGGTGAGCCCGTTGCCCGTGCCGCCCGATGCGAGCGAACCCTCAAGATCGCCTTGCTGAGGGTCATACATTGACGGATTGATGTGTCGACCGGCGCTGTCTTTGAACTCTGAGTTGATCTTATAACCGCGGAGGTTTCCCGATGAGACTGGTTTGCCATCTTCGCTGAGGTATTCCGCGACGAGCCCGACGGTGGTTGTGCCGCCGAAGGATTCGAAGTCGGGGTGCCCGCCATCCCATGCCTTGGGCTTGAAATCACGGATGACACAGTCGAGGACGAGTGTGTCTGGGAGGTCCGTAGCGCTGTTCTCTGATTCGTTTTCAGAGTTTTCGCCGGCGTTGGCAACCGAAACGAATCCGATAGAGCCAGCCATAATCATGATTGCACCGATGCCGGTGAGACGCTTGAAGTATTGATTTGAGTGTGTTTGACGATTCATAGTGAACTCCCGCAGCGTTTTTGGCTGCTCTCCCCCGAAACAAAAACGCTTATTGATCCGTTGCGACACTCGCAACGGGCTGATCAGAAGCGGAAGCAACCGCTGTCCCGATCGAAAAAACCATAGAAATCGCTGATGCAGCAATCGCTGCGATCAGAAGTCCTTGCATGAGTCGGTTTGTATCCCCGGCCTGATGCGTCTCGTCAATGTGTTGGTCAGCTGTGGTCATTGGTGCCACTCCAGTTGCATGTTGGACGCCCGGTTGACCCGCTGAGGATCATTTGGGCTTTGTGTTCCCTAGAACATCCAATTCCTCTCCCTTGAATGCCAATGAGCGGGGGTGAGAAATGGGCGATCTTCTGTGGGTTATATCGATTGGGCAAAAAAGTCTGTTTGGATGGGCATATTTTGGTTCAAACGCCAAAGCCTTGTGGGTGACCGATTTGCGAGTCGGGACGGGGCTTTGGCCGATACCTTCTTATACGCTGCGATCAGAATCGTTCTCACAGGCGATCTTGGTGTGGTACACTCACTTACGAACCGTTCTTTTTGGAGGCCGATGGGCTATGGATGTATTTGTCATCGAAGGTGGACGCAAGCTCTCGGGCACGCTCCGGATCAAAGGCTCAAAGAACGCTGCACTGCCCTTGCTCGCAGCCATGCTCCTCACCGATGAGCCTGTCACCCTGCGTGATGTGCCTGATCTCTCCGATATCCGCAATATGTACCGCCTGCTGGGCGAACTGGGTGTCGAGATCAATGTAGACCATGAAAATGATATTCCGTCGGTACAACTTAAGGTGACTGACGACTCCGATCATCATGCCCGTTATGACATTGTCAAGACCATGCGAGCAAGCATCTGTGTGCTTGGGCCGATCCTTGCCAAACGAGGAAAAGCTCGGGTGTCGATGCCCGGCGGGTGCGCGATCGGGCAACGCCCGGTGGATCTGCATCTGCGTGGTCTCGAAGCTTTGGGCGCGAAGATCACGCTTGAGGGCGGCGATATCGTCGCCACGGTGCCTCAATCTGGTCGGTTGATTGGCGACACGGTGTTTTTGGGCGGGCCGTTCGGTTCGACCGTGCTCGGCACCGCCAATGTGATGTCGGCAGCAACGCTCGCGCAAGGAATAACCATTATCGAATGTGCTGCGTGCGAGCCTGAGATTGTTGACCTGGCGAACATGCTTATTGGGATGGGCGCGAAGATCAGCGGCGCGGGATCACCAAGAATCACGATCGAAGGGGTCGAAGAACTCGGAGGCGTGGATCACACGATTATCCCCGACCGGATCGAAGCGGGCACCTTTATGTGTGCTGCTGCGATCACCAACTCGACCCTGACCCTGACCAACTGCCCGCTCGATGCGATGATGTCGGCGACGGATCGGCTCGAAGCGATCGGGGTGCATGTTGATACGACGGATCAGGCTCAGACTGCTGACCCGCTTCGGCGCACTTGCAGGGTGTCGGCGGGTGGCACGCTCAAGCCGATTCAGATCACGACCCAGCCTCACCCTGGGTTCCCGACGGATTTGCAGGCGCAGTTCATGGCGTTGCTGTGTTTGGCGGATGGCAACTCGGTGATTACCGAGAAGGTTTTTCCAGAACGGTTCTTGCATGTTGCCGAGCTGATTCGGATGGGCTCCTCGATCCATCGCCATGGGACAACCGCGGTGATCTCGGGCGTAAAAAAAATGACCAGTGCGCCGGTGATGGCGAGCGATCTTCGTGCGTCGGCGGGCTTGGTGCTTGCTGCGATGGCTTGCGAGGGGACGACGGTTATCAACCGTGTGTACCACATTGATCGCGGATACGAACGGCTCGAGCATCGGTTGGCATCGGTTGGCGCGTCGATTCAGAGACTCAGCGAGGAAGAAGTCGCCGAGCTTGGGTTGATGGTCGAGTAAACGAGTTTTATTCGTCTTCTTCGTCGAAACCGCGTTTGACGAGTGATGCGAGGTGTTTGAGGGCTGCCTCGGCGTCTTCGCCGACGCAGACGACCTCGATCTCGGTGCCTTGGGTTGCAGCGAGCATCATGAGTTCCATGACGGACTTGCCATCGGCGTCTTCGTCGTCAGATCGGACGCGTACATCGGCGCTGAACCCGCTGGCTGCCTGCACGAAATCCATCGCGGGGCGCGCATGGAGCCCTTGGCGATTGGTAATCTTCATTTTGGATGAACAGATTTTGCTCACGCCGAGGCCTTTATTGAGTTCATACAGTGAGGAAGGGATGCATGCAATGCTGAGAATCAGCGGGATCAGCCGCCGAGGCGGTGGTTGTCTGCATCGTCGAGTATCTGATGGATCTCGGCCTTGGTGCCGGCTTGACGCAATGATCTTCGGAAGGTGTCTTTGGACAGATTCTTGAAGATGACTTCCATCGCTTGGAGATGCTCTTCGGGTCGGTCCTGTGGACTGAGCAGCAAGAACACGGTGTAGACGGGTTGCTTGTCGAGGGAGTTGAAATCGATCCCCTCGCCACTGATGCCAATGGCTGCGGTGATCTGCTCGATGCCTGGGTGCTTGACATGCGGGACAGCGACGCCTCGACCGAACCCGGTAGAGTGTTTGCGTTCGCGATCGAGCACGCGTTCGATAAGTTCGTCCTTAATCGCAGCGGGCGCGGCCCCGGTATCGATCAACAGATCGATCATACCTGTGATGACATCGTCCCGATCAGTGGCGCTTAGCTGGGCAACGATCGAGTCTGGCTGGATAATTTCCGTCAGTTTCATGTTCTATCCTATGCGCCAAACCCGGTGAGGCTTGATACTTATCTGTACATGTGTCCCAGCACTTGTATTCGCAGGGGTATTCGCATGGGTGGACATGCAATCATGAAGGCTTATCGGTTTGCCATTTTGAGTTTTTCGCGGTGATCGTTGAGCTGACGCCCTACTTTGGTGATTGCGTCGTCGATGACGAGGTAGAGATCGTGCCCGTCTGCTTTGGCGAGGAAATCGTTGTGATTGATGATATCAACCGCGATTTCGACCGAGAAAGACTCTTTGGCGGTGTTTTCTTTCCAGAACTTGAGGTCGATCTGTTGGATGAGATCGTTGAATTTTTCGAGCTTTTTCGCCTTGGATTCGGCGTGAGCACGGATGGCATCAGTCACTTCGATGCTGTGTAGTCCGACAACATTGGTACGCATTTGGACCTCCTAAAGAATGTCTGCTGGCTCCGATCGATGCTGAATCCATCCAGCCTCACGGGTGCCTAGCCGTCTCATTCTATGTTAAATGGGCATGAATTGCACGCAAGAAATCGATACATCGTGGGGGCATTGTCCGGTTATGCGGAGAATCACGCCATTTCCGTGCAAAGAGCGTGTTTGGACCATACACTGGCAGTCGATGTCTGCACGAATGTTTAGAAACTTGATTCAGTATGGGTTGCTCTTGGCGATCCTTTTAGTGCTCGGACTCTTTCTGCTCTACCCGATCGGGCTGACAGTCCGTGGCGGGTTCGCTGCGGATGCCGCTACGGGCGAGGGATGGACGCTTGATCATTTGATCTTGGTGTTCAAGGACCCGACGCGTGTGGCGGGGATTGTCAACGCGTTTAAGATCGCGACGGCGACGACGACCTTGTGCATTATCATCTCACTGCCTTTGGCGGTGCTCAGCGCTCGGTTTAACTTCCCGGGCAAGAAGATACTCAATGCGTCGATTTTAGTGCCTTTGATCTTGCCTCCATTCGTAGGGGCGATTGGTATCCGGGCATTGCTCGGACGCGAGGGTGCACTCAATGCATTGCTCGGGACCGACTGGGATGTCCTTGGGGCTTCCAAGTTCTGGGGCGTGGTCGCGGTGATGGCGCTGCATCTGTATCCGATCATCTATCTCAACGCGACTGCGTCTTTGGCGAACCTTGATCCTGCTCTCGATGAATGTGCTGAGAACCTTGGTGCGGGCGGGTGGAAGCGGTTCTTTAAGATCACGCTGCCTTTGATCCGTCCGGGCATATTTGCCGGTGCGACGATTGTGTTTATCTGGAGCTTCACTGAGCTTGGCACGCCTTTGATGTTTGATTATTACGATGTGACATCGGTTCAGATTTTCTATGGCTTGAAGGATGTGCAGAACAACGCCGAGCCGTATGCGTTAACGCTGGTGCTTTTGGTTGCTGCGATCTCGTTCTATCTGCTCGGCAAGTTTATCTTTGGTAAAAAAGGGTACGCGATGTACTCCAAGGCATCGACCGCCAATACCGAGACTCAACTCACCGGCATGTGGGGCTGGTTGGCGACCCTGGCCTTTGGGAGCGTGATTGTGATCGCGGTGATGCCTCACCTTGGGGTGATGCTGACGAGTATTGCCGAGCCCGGATCGTGGTACGCGACGGTGCTGCCTAAGGATATAACGGGTTCGCACTTTAACGAAGCGTTGACCTCACCCGAGTCATTCAACTCGATCAAGAACTCGTTGATGCTTTCGCTGATCGCGATGGTGCTCAATATGGGCTTTGGCGTGCTCATCGGGTATCTGATTGTGCGGACGACAATTAAGGGTCGCGGGTTGCTCGATGCGTTGTGCATGCTGCCTTTGGCGGTTCCTGGGTTGGTGATGGCGTTTGGGTATGTCGCAATGACGCTGCGCTGGCCCTTTGGCAATGGTGACATTCTTGAGGGCACCTTGCAGGTGTTCGGGACGAACCCCAATCCATTCCCGCTGTTGATTATCGCGTATGCGATCCGGCGCTTGCCTTATATTGTGCGATCGACGGTTTCTGGGCTCGAACAGACCTCGGGCGAGCTTGAAGAAGCTGCGGTGAACCTTGGCGCGACGCGGGTGGCTGCGGTTCGCAAGGTGATTATCCCGTTGATCATGGCGAACCTGATCGCGGGCGGGCTGTTGGTGTTTAGCTTCTCGATGCTTGAGGTATCGGATTCGTTGATCCTCGCCCAGCGGAGCGATCACTTCCCGATCACGAAGATGATCTTTGAGTTTACCAATCGGCTTGGCGATGGCATTTATATTGCCAGCGCGATGGGCGTGTGGG
This sequence comes from uncultured bacterium, assembly GCA_913062615.1. Classification (GTDB taxonomy): domain Bacteria; phylum Planctomycetota; class Phycisphaerae; order Phycisphaerales; family UBA1924; genus UBA1924. Next base: position 14,168 of record CAJXXI010000021.1, read on the forward strand.
GCATGACGCTGTTGACGATTACGCTGTTTGGCGCATCGTTGATGCTCGGCAAGAAGCTCGGGTCGATCTTCCGCGTGTGATCGAAGGCCACTTTTATTCGGAGCTGTGTATGCACATCCGATTGATGACCAAAGAAGATGCATCGGCGATTGCCGAGGTGCTCAATGTGGCGATCGGGACCTCGATCGCGCACTTTGGTACGGTGCCTACATCTGCCGACGAGGTGCTCGAAGATTGGCACAACGCGGGCGAGACTTATCCGTGGCTGGTGGGTGTTGATGACGAGGGACAGTTCATCGGATTCGCCAAAGGATCGGCGTGGAAAACTCGACTAGCGTACCGATGGACGGTCGAGACGGGGATATATCTTGTGAAGGGATCACAGGGTGTTGGGAGCGGGAAGGCGTTGTATACCAAGCTCTTTGAGGTGCTCGCGTTGCAGGGGTATCGCGTGGTGGTGACCGGGATTTCTTTGCCAAATGACGCGAGCATTGGGCTGCACGAGGCGATGGGGATGGAAGTTGTGGGTGAACTTGCCCCAGCGGGATACAAACTCGGGCATTGGATTGGGGTTCGGCTGTACCAGAAGCATCTCGGGGACCTGTCGGACGGTACAATCCCCGGACATATCCGCGCAACAACGAGTGTGTGGGAAGAACTCGATCAATAACTGAGTGTACAACAACTATGAATGATGAAGATCAACAACTCGCGATTTGCAGAGCACATCGGCTCTTGTGTGGGCATACCCGAGGCACACTGATCGTTGACTCGCTGCCTTACGAGACCCTCTATATGGTTGATCCACGCACGGGCGCGTTGGTGCTGAGTGTCAGCGATGACATGCTCGGGGGCGATGATGTTGTTTTAGTGATCCCTGAAGACACCTTCGATGCGCCGATGCGGATCAGCCTTGAACTTTCGACAACGATCCAAGAAGAGGCGTGCGATCGGTTCTTGGCGTATCACCTGCATCAGCCTTCGCCGATCTGGGTGCACGGGCGGATCAACTTTGCCAAGCTCGAAGCGGGCAATGTGGTTGGCCCTGATGAGCTCGAAGTGCCCAATGGGCTGATGGATGAACATTCTGGGTTGTGCAAGAAGCTCAACAACGATCGCGAGGCTTTGCGGATCGTGTGCAAGCTGTTGGCCAAGGCGGATATCGAAGAACCAACCGCGGTGGGGATTGACCAGATCGGGTTTGATGTGCGTGGACACTTTGGGGTGGTGCGTGTGGAGTTCCCGTCGCCGGTGCATGATGCGACGCAGGCACAAGAAGTGCTTGCAGCCCTCTTTGGGAGTGTGCTGTGAGCACCGCTCGCACCAACTTGCGCGAGGGGCACGCGCATTTGTTTCAGCTCGGACGCTCATTGCACATGGTCGATCTGTGCAACTGCACCACACGCGAAGAGATGGTCGAGCTGCTCGCGGATCGAGCGAAGAACTCTGGACCTGACGAATGGATCCTTGCGCACGGCGCACGCCCTGACGGGTGGAGTGATCCGAGTTGGCCGACGCGCCATGAGCTTGATCGGGCGTGTGATGGGCGGGCGGTGGTCGCGTGGTGCTTTGATTATCACAAGATGGTCGCATCGTCGAGTGCGCTTACCATCGCGGGGATCACTGCCGAGAGCAGGTTTGACTCTGGGCGTGTCGAGCTTGATGATGATGGTTTGCCCACGGGGGTGCTGATTGAGCATGCATCGCTCGCGATGTGGGCTACGGTCCCCGAGCCGGGCGAATCAAAGCGGATCGAGCTGGTTCGCGATGCGTGCGTGCATCTTGAGGCGATGGGCTATGTCGAGATGCACGAGCTCAAGACGCAGCCTTGGGTTGGCGGGGTGCTGAGTGATCTGTACAACGCGGGCGAGATCAAAATCAAATCGGTGCTGTTCCCGTTGATGAAAGATTTGCGAGAAACGATCGCAGCATCGAGCGACTGGAACACAGACGTGGTATCGCTCGGTGGCGGAAAAATCTTCGTTGACGGCACCTTTAACTCGCGCACCGCGTGGATGCTCAAGCCATTCGCCGACGGGCATGCGGACTATCCGTGCGGCACCCCGATGATGAAAACCGGGCAGATCGACCGGATGCTCGAAATATGCAAGTCACACAACCTGCCGCTGGCTGCCCATGCCATCGGCGACGGCGCGGTGCGGGCGGTGCTTGATTCGATCGAACGCACTAACTGTGCGCATACAGGATGCAGGATCGAGCACGCGGAGCTGATTGATGAATCGGATATTCATCGGTTCAAAGAACTGGGGGTGATTGCATCGTTGCAGCCTTGTCATTTGCTTCCTGATATCGAAGCGCTCGTGCGTGCGGTTCCTAATCGTCTCGATCGGGTGTTCCCGATCCGGGAGTTGATTGAATCTGGGTTAGAGCCGGGCATTGATCTGATCTTTGGGTCTGATGTGCCGATCGTGCGAGCGGATCCGGAGGATTCGATCCGGGCTGCGGTACATCGTCGGCGAGTAGGGATGGACGAATCGCAGGCGATCAACTTTGATCAGCGGATTACCGAAGAGCAGGCGTGGGCGTGCTTTGGTTATGAAGCGTCTTCGAGCTGATTGTCGAGCGGTATTGTCAGCAAGAACTCTGCGCCGTGCCCGCGGCGTTTGGTAAGGACAAGATCGCCATCCATTTCTCTCGCGAGCCCACGCGAGAGCGCGAGACCAAGACCCAAACCAGAACGAGCATTCGATAGGCCGCGCCATCCTCGTTGGAACTCGCCGAAGATCCGTGCGCCTTCTCCGGGCGCGATGCCCTGGCCATGATCGGCGATGAGCATTTCGAGGGTGTTGCCTTTGATCGTGATATCGAAGTGGATTCGTGTGTCTGCCTCTTCGATAGAAGCCTCTGATTGCTCATCGGATTCTGCAGGAGCGGCGTACTTGCATGCATTCTCGACGAGATTCATCATGATCCGTTCGACCGCGTGGGGATCGGCCGTGAGTGTTCGATCTTGATGCGCTTCGAGATCGAGCGACACCACCAGATCAAGATTGCTCTGCTGCGCTCGGCGCGCCAACGCTGGGCGGAACCGGGCGACGAGTGCACCCGGAGAGAGTGTCTGCACGCCCGCGGCTTTGTCCTTGGACGATCGTTGGCGGGAGAGCCTAGCGTATTCGAGGACATTTTCGACGATGCCGGTGAGGCGTTCGGATTCGCGTTTGAGTATTTGGAGATAATCGGTGCGGACTTGTTCGTCGGTCACCATGCCGTCGGCGAGCATCTGGGAATAGAGGCGGAAGGTTGTCAGTGGTGTGCGGAGTTCGTGCGTGACGGCGCTGACGAATCGCCCCCGTCGTTCGGACAGAACAATCGCCGCCCGGAGCACCGCGCCGACCGCGATGATCGTCGCGATGATGGCGATCCATGTGACGAGCAACCCGACGGTTGCGGGCGACCAACGCCATGAGATGATCGCCGCGTTTGCTGGCGGGATAAACTCGACGGGGATTGTCGCGAGTTGGTAGCCACCGATCATTGACGAGCGTGGGCCGGTGACGGCGACGAGTGATGAGTTGGGCATGACATCATTGACCGATTCGAGCAGATCGTTTCGCAACGCGACCCAATCGAGCCACACACCTTGAACTACAGGCTTTGCTTCTATGATCGCGGTCCGGACGAGCACGAGTTGTTGTGTCCCCGTGTCGTCGGCGATCCATCGCGGGCGAAGGGTGCCGATGGTTTGATCGATTTGTTGTGCTGTATCTTTGGGCGAGTTGATCGCGTCGGTTGATGGCTTTGAGTGAGGAACTATGACTGAACCAAACAAAGCTTCCTGCCCACCCGAGAGCCCTGTTTGGGATGACTGCTCATCTTTGGGTTTCTGTATTGCTTCGTCCTTGTCGAACTTCTCGAGAGCGGAATCTCGCTGCATTGTTAGACTTGCTATGTCGGCAACGCGTTTGCGGGCAGCGTAATCTGAATCTGCTTTGCCTTCGCTGAACTCGGGCTCTGGCGAAGCTGTTGCGTCTGCGAGTTCGTCGAGCGATACAGCTGCAGGCGATGTAGAAACAAATGTTCGCCCAGCATCTTCTTGCGACATGTTGAGCAGGCTTGTGATCTGCCCCACTGCTTCGGAATCGTTGGCGGCTTCGATCTGTTCAAACTCAAAGTAGGTATTGGCGTATGAATAGTTTGTGCTGCCAGTGTACTGGCTTTGGTTGTTGATTCCGGCGCTGCGTAGCCACGAAGAACGAGCACCCTCGAGTGCTTTGTAATCGGTAAACGGTCGTGATGCCTCGATCGCAAGGATCGGTGCCATGCGCGAATCCATCCGCCAGAGCGCCCGACGGATTGACTCTTGACGCGACGCCTGCACCTGTGCGGTGGCTTCACGTTTCTCGAGCGCGACGACCTCGACCGATACCCACGCCAAAGCGGCGAGTGCAAGCGCGACGCTGCTCCAGAAGATCAGCCAGGTCATGACGCGCCGGGTATTCACTTGTTGTCTCCGCTGGCCGTGTTTTCATCTGGTGAAGCGAGCATGTAGCCCTTGCCTCGAACGGTCTTGATAACGCTCGGGTTCGTTGGTTCATCGTCGAGGGTTTCTCGCAGGCGGGCGATGGTCATATCGACCGTTCGGGTGTGTGTGCCCCTTGGATCCAAGCCCCAAACGGTTTGGAGGAGTTCTTCACGTGACACCGCACGCCCGGCGTTGGACGCCAAGAAACCGAGCACCTCGCATTCGCGTTCGGTGAATGATTTTCGAATCCCGCCCGGCAAGACAACCTCGCGGCGTTCGAAATCGATCTCCCTGCCCGCGATCGTGACGGTCGATCGACTCGTCGGCCTGCCGGGTGATCGGCGGAGCACCGCTTCTACCCTTGCGAGCAACTCATCAATGCTAAAGGGCTTGACGATATAGTCATCGGCGCCGAGTTTGAGCCCTTGGATGCGGTCGTATTCTTCACCCCGCGCGGTGAGGAAGATCACAGGCTGGGATGGCTTGACCTTTCGCAGCTCGGCGAGCACCTCGAGCCCGTCCATCTTGGGCATCATGATATCGAGCAACACCAAATCTGCATCGGTCGATAAAACAAGCTCTAAACCCGCTGCGCCATCGGCGGCGTCGTGGGTGGTGTATCCAGAATACGACAACGCATCGGCTAATCCTCGCCGAATCGCGTCGTCGTCTTCAACAACTAAAATAATGCCCAGTGACATAGAGGCTCCTGATTATTCCCAATCATACCGCACGGTGTAGGTGACGATGGTCTCGCCGTCTTTTTCGATCGTGACCGGAATGTGCATCGTACGCGTATCGAGCATTACAAGATTGTGCGAACTATTGGTGATCTTCGCGTTGGTCCAACGGTAGAGATGCTCTTGGATCTGCACCTCGACGGCTTGGTCTTTGTGATTGCGGATCTTGATCTCGAAGGACTCGACGATCCAGCTCTTCCCACGCGTGAACGAGGTCTGTCGGCGTTCGCCCACGACATCGAACGCGTTGCCGAGCTTGATCATCACTTCTTCGTCCTTGGGCGTGTGATCGATGGTGTCTTCGCCGATGAACTCGAACGAGCCGTCGGCCTCGTCGAGCTTGCTCACACGGATGCGCCCTGATGGCAACGGAATGCCGAGCCCATCTTCTTCACTATTTTCGAAGGCCAAGAACACCTCAATCTTTGCGTTGGAGGTGATACCGAAGTCTTTTCCATTCTGGATGCCGCCGTAGTTTCGGAACATCTTTGAGCCGTCGTAGAGCATCTTCTTTTCGACCGGAACGTTTTTAGCCGACTCGAAGAGTTCGATCTGCTTGGTTGAACGATCGGGGATGGTGGTTGGGCGTCCGAGCGTGTAGAGGTGATACTCGAAGAATGATTTTTCTTCGAATCCTGGCGCGGATTTCATGCTCCCCATACTGTTGAAGCTCCGCTCTAATTGCCCAGCATATTGCACATTTGGTTGTGCTCTGTGCACATCGCCAGCAACAAGCTTGAGCGTTGCGTTTTCGTAGGTGCCTCCGGATTGGTTGAGGATCGAGACCCATGCGCTCAGATCGAGTGTGCCGTGGTTGGCGTCGTCGCCGTCTTTATAGATGATGTTGTAATCGGCCCACCAGGTGATTCCGCTGGTTTGATAGGAGATGCGGGTTTCTTGTTGCCCTCCAGCTTGCGATTGGATCATCCAGTTGAGCGTCGGCTTGAGGATGAGCCCTTTGGCCATCGACGGGAACCGCACGCCGTGGTATCCTTGCTGGAACTCGATCTCGCCGTTCTCGCGTTGGAGGAGCATGCCACCCGCTGACACGGACAAGAGCTTGACGCTCTGCCCGCCCCAGATGATTTCTTTGTCGATATAGCGTTCGAGCATCTTGTCCATGCTCAAAAGATCAAACCGGTAATCCTGTTCGAGCACAGAAGTGCCTTGGGGATCAGTGAGTGATTCGAACATGACCGTCGTCGGATCGAGCAGTGCTGCGACGCCCGAGAAGCTAATGTTCGAGATACCGACTTCGATGTCGAGATCGCGTTGTTGCTTGATGATGGCGTAGCCGGGTATCTGGCGGTATCCGCTGTATCCGCGGGTGCCGCCGCCGGGGATCGGGCGGTAGAGATCGGGCGAGATCGCGCCGGGCTGTGCTGACGAATAGATCGTTAATGCAGTCTCGTCGGCGAGCCCTGGCAGGGCGATCAGCATGGCCGCCGAAAAGGCGAGTGTGGAGAGAATCTTCATGGTGTGCTCCTTTGGTTGATGAATGATATGGGATTTCATAACGGAATCAGTCGTCTGTTGGTTCTATCGGCTTATCTTTAGGTTCTTCTTTCGATTCGCCCTTCGTTTTGCTTTGTGATTTGCTTTGTGATTTGTCCGATTTGAACTCGATCCCCACGCGGGCACCTTGTTCGACCAATGCTTCGAGCACCTTTTGGTCGAACCCGTCCTTGGCAGACACGGGCTGATTGGCGAGGAGATACGCGGCCCGCTTGGCGGCGATCTCTTTTATTGTCCTGCTCAAATCCGCGCGTTTGGCCTGTCTGCGTTCAACCTCTTCCTTGAGTTCTTCGTCTGTCAATGACTGGAGTTCCTTGGGGAGTTGATCTTTATTAATTTCGTCGAAGGCAATCATGCCGCTGGCGATATCATCGACGAGTTCTTGCTTGCCGAGCATGTTTCGCCGGCCGGCATCAGATAGGTTGTACACCGCGCGATCGGCTGCTGCTTCTGGAGCTGCATTGGAGCTGATGCTGCCGGACAGAGCCCGTTTATTTGCCTGGTAGGCGAACACTTCTGAGTCGCCATAATCGAGCATGGTTGCACGAATATCCGTATCGAGTTTGGTCAGTTGTTCATCGTATGGCGTGGAAACGGCGACCACGCCGCCGTCCTGCTCGATTGCTGCGTATGCGCCGTTGGCGAGCTGGGCGATCTCTTGCCAGATTTCCTTTGTGCCTCGGAGCGAACCGCACTGGATGGTGTTGATGTTGATGCCCTGCTCATACGCCAATCGGCACGATGCCTGGTACTTCACATCATCCTTGTATCCCATCTTTGGAGGGGCATCGCCCACGAGATAGATCAGTTTTAACGAACCCTCTTGCGGGGACCAATCGAAGCGTTCGACCGCAGCAAACAAAGCCTCGTTGACCGATTCTGGCGTGTCGCCGCCGCCTTGGGCTTTATAGTTCATCAGGTCGGCGTAGACCGTATCGATATCTTCGGTCAACGCGGTCATGGTCGTCACATAGTCATCCCCACGATCGCGATATCCAACGAGCCCGAACCGGATAGTCGGCGTCTGCTGTGCTTGTGATATCTGATTTGCGATTGCCCAGATTTTTTGTTTCGCGCCTTCGATCAGCCCGCCCATCGATCCGGTTGTGTCGAGCACGAAGACGACATCGATCGAGATTTGCTGCTGGA